>CAIJIZ010000127.1 GCA_903820735.1 uncultured Pirellula sp. | reverse complement strand
TGCTCGATCGCATCGCGCATCCCAAGGTCTGCCAACGTCTTGAGTACAGGTTTCTTGCGATCGATGGTAAAGAGAACGCGTTCCCCGTTCGGAACCCCTGTGCTCATCAACGAAATGATCCAGTCGGTGTCTCGAAAGCTGGTCGCAAATTTTCCATCTTGCCGCGCCTTGCGCTCCGTAGGATTAAGCCCCAAGACTTTCTTCCATACCAACAAAGCTGCATCGCCATTGGCTCGGTCGAGTGCCGGCGAAGCTTCCCATACGCCGTCAACTCGATTGCGAACCACCACACCTTGGGCTGTGAAGTCCATCAAAATTCGATCCGCACGACTCTTCAGTGCATTGGCTACCAGAGTAAGTGCCAGCGGGTAACCCGGAAGTTGCTTGCAAGCAATCAGCAAACCAACCGCTTCATCCTTCCCGACCCCCATCGCTTTGATTTCCAAATTGGGGATCTCAACTTCATCTCCCTTGGATGCATTCGCGGCGGGCTTGGGTTTCTTGCGTCCGAATATCATGGATGGCCTACTTGCTTGTTATCTCACAAAAATGATTTGGCTTATCAAAACCCAACATGAATCGGTTGGGTTGGGTATCTGCGACTAGCACTCAACAGCTGAAATCTCAACACAATTGAAACTTCAACCAAGCTTAAATAATCCCTGGCTGGCTGACGTTGATTCCCTTGAGCGACATCTTCAACGCTTCTGGGTTCGGTGCGACTTCAAACGCCGTAGGACGATCGATCAACCCATCGTCAATCAATTGCTTGAGACTCATGGTGAAGTCTTGCATCCCTTCAGCTGCTCCAATGCGAATCGCATCGGCTAACTTCTGATCTTTCTCTTCAAGCAACAGTTTGCGAATCATCGGTGAGAAAGTCATGATCTCGCAAGTCGGTACTCGCGAAACCCCTGGCTTGATCGATCGCAAGAGCTTCTGTGCAACGATCCCCTTCATGTTAAAAGCGATCGCGTTGCGGATCGCTTTATGCAACTCTTCAGGGAACAAGTCCAAGATACGGCCGATGGTCGACGGAGCTGTCGAAGCGTGGATCGTCCCGAACACCAAGTGACCAGTTTCGGCCGCGTGGATGGCTGTCATAAACGTCTCTTCGTCCCGCATTTCACCGACCAGAATGATGTCCGGGTCTTCCCGCACCGCATGCTTCATCGCGATTTCGAAGTTCTTAACGTCAGTACCGACTTCCCGCTGGTTGATCAAACACTTGTCTTCGGTGTAAACAAACTCGATGGGATCCTCAAGCGTCAGAATGTGTTTGCGATAGTTCCGGTTGATCCAGTTGAGCATCGAAGCGATGGTCGTACTTTTTCCCGATCCGGTAACCCCTGCTAACAACACCATCCCTTGATCGTACTTGCAAAGTTCTTCAAGCACCGGCGGGAGGAACAAGCCTTCGAAGTTCGGAATGAAGTTATTGATTCGCCGCGCGACCAGTCCGGGCCTGCCCAACTGCTTGAGCATGTTGACCCGAAATCGCCAATTCTCACCGTCGACATTCACGGTGTAGGAAAAGTCGGCGCCCCCTTCTTCTTCGAAGATTCTTCGGTTGCGGTCATCGAGCATTGGGATCAACAACCGGACCATCTCCTCGACTTCGATCGGTGGGCGGTTAAGCGGCTTCAAATCCCCTTTGACCCGAACGATCGGGGCTGTCCCAACTTTCAAGTGCAAGTCGGAACCTTCTAGCTTCACACAAGCCTTGAACAGCTTGTCTACTTCCAACTCCTGTTTGGTTCTCAAAAGCGAGGCGGAGAGTGCGTCGGTTGGGTTCGGTGCGGAAGTTCCTGGTCGCGGAGATTCGGAAATAGCCATGGATGTTCCAGAGTGTTTCGGTTGGACGACGAACGATACGAAAAGAAGTTGGACAAGAGCAGGTGGAATCGCTGCTCTATTATTTTGTTCTACGCGAGCGACTGTGTCACGCTGTAATCTGCTCAAGCCGAGCAATTCTACGCACACGGACGAACGGAAATACCGTTGCGAGCCATCAATTCCTTGGTTTCGGCAATCGTGTACTGTCCGAAATGAAAAATGCTCGCTGCCAAGACAGCATCGGCGCCGGCTATTTTGATCGCATCGACCAAGTGCTGCGGATTCCCCGCCCCTCCACTTGCTACAACCGGAATTCCTACCGCTCGACTTACAGCCGATGTGATCGGTAAATCATACCCATCCTTCGTTCCGTCCCTGTCCATGCTCGTGACGACGATCTCACCTGCCCCCAACTCTTCGACTCTTTGCGCCCACTCGACCACTTCGATCCCCGTCGGTGTGCGCCCCCCGTGAATGTGCACTTCCCAAAACTCTTTCCCGTCCCGCATGACTCGTCGCGGATCCATGTTGACCACGATGCACTGCGATCCGAATCGCTCGGCCGCTTGCCGAACAAATTCAGGGTTCTTACAAGCGATCGAATTAAGGGAAACCTTATCGCACCCCGCTTGCAATAGATCGCGGATGTCATCGAGGGTCCGGATCCCACCACCGACGGTCAAAGGCATAAAGATCTGATCGGCGGTACGGCGCACAACATCGATCATGATCGATCGCTCTTCATGGCTGGCGGTGATGTCGAGAAACACCAGCTCGTCGGCTCCCTCTTGTTCATACCTAGCTGCGATCTGAACCGGATCCCCTGCATCGCGCAACTGGACGAAGTTCGTTCCCTTGACCACACGACCCGCATGCACATCCAAACACGGTATGACGCGCTTCGCGAGCATGCTGCAATCTCTATTCGCTAGGGGATGAACCACTGAGGAGGAAGCGTAAGCTATTAACGCTTCACAAGCATTCCTTGGAAGGTATCGAACAAGTACCCGCTGTCGTGCGGACCAGCCGATGCTTCGGGGTGATACTGCACGCTAAAGGCCGGAGCCTCTTTGTGTCGAACCCCCGCGATCGTGTTATCGTTCAAATTCCTATGGGTGATCTGCAAACAATCAGGGATCGTAGATTCCTCGACCGCAAAACCATGGTTTTGCGAAGTGATCTCAACGCGGCCGGTGTCGCAATGCAAAACCGGTTGATTCGCGCCGCGATGCCCGAACTTCATTTTGAATGTCTTCGCTCCACTCGCAAGCGAGAGAAGCTGATGGCCTAAGCAAATGCCGAAGATGGGCCGCTTGCCCAGCAAGTCTCGAATGGTTTGCTGTGCGTAGACGAGAGGTTCCGGATCCCCAGGCCCGTTGCTTAAAAAGACTCCGTCTGGCTCCAAAGCCATGACATCTGCTGCGGTCGCGGTTCCCGGCAGAATCGTTACGCGGTTTCCTCGTGCTGCTAAATGCCGAGGTATGTTCCACTTCATCCCAAAATCCAAACACACAACGTGGGGACCAGTTCCCAAACCACCCGAGAACTCGCCATTGTCGGCGGAGTACTGACTCGCAAGGGTGTGCAACGTCTCCGACCACGCCCGAGCTTTCTCGGGGATCACTTCACGCACCAAATCGCGGCCGACCAAACCTGGACTGCGACGGGCTTTCTCTACCAACGAATCGCGATCGGAATCGCTCGTGGAAAGAATCCCTCGCTGAGCACCCTTGTCGCGGATCTTGCGAACCAAAGCCCGCGTATCGATCCCAGCAATCGCTACTACCGAATGCTCGATCAAATACTTCTCTAACGAAGACTCCGAACGATAGTTGCTGTAAAGACGGCTACTCTCACGGACGATGAAACCAGCTACATGTGGACGAGCCGATTCAAGGTCTTGAACATTGATCCCGACGTTACCGATCATCGGGTAAGTCATCGTTACGATCTGACCGCGATAGCTCGGGTCGGTCAGAATCTCTTGATAGCCAGTGATCGAGGTGTTGAAAACGACCTCGCCATCGCGCTCTCCCTGAGCCCCAATTGATATGCCCTCGAAAACAGTGCCGTCTTCTAAGGCCAAAAATCCCGGTCTGCTCTGGTCGTTCAAAGTATGTTCCTCAAGGCGTTCGCGTCGCTTCGGTCCCCATTGCCCTGAACGCGAATCATAACCCGAATCCGAAAAACTGCCAGTCTTGAGTTGCTTGTTTTCGTCGATGGCCAAAGCGTCTTGCGCAAGGCGGGGGCAATTTCGCGCAGGCTCAAGCTTTCTCCGCAGAATCTTCGCCCCCAGGCGACGGTGATCGCTTCGACCATGAAACCATCGCCACCCCGGCGATGATCGTGCAGCTCGCTAAAGCGATCCTCGGCCCGACCGGTTCACCCAAAAACCACCAGCCAAGAAACACTGCCACAATCGGATTGACGTACCCGTATGTGCTGGCCAACGTCGGGGAAGAGTGTTTCATCAGCCAAATAAAGGATGTGTAGCCCAACAGCGAACCAGCCACGATCAAGTACCCCCAAGCCCACCAGGCTTCCGGTGCAACGTCAGACCACTGGAAACCATTCAACTCCCCAGCGAAGTAACTTGCGACCAACATCAATGGCCCACCCCAGAGCATCTGCACCGCCGCTCCCGCCATCGGTTCAGCCGGCTTCCTCACATGCCGAATGTACATCGAACCGATCGTCCAGTTCAGACAAGCGAAAATCAATCCACCAAGCCGCCACAAATCGAAGACTTCTCCAGTCCCCTCGCCGAGCGAAGGGGCGACCAAGATCAAAAGCCCAAGAAAACCAACGATCAGGCCAGCCCATGTCCATCGATTCGGCCCTCCGGAAATGCCACCCCGACGCGAGACGAGCCACTCGGCTACCACGAAAAAGACTGGATTCAGAGAGATTACCAAGGTCGTCACCCCCGAAGGGATCGCTTCCTCCGCCCAGCCGACCAAACCGTTGCCTCCGAGAAGCATAAAAAACGCTCCAACCGCGCTGTCGAACACTTGGCGACCGGTCATCTCGATACCCCGCCACCAATAACCACCAGCGAAAAGCAAAGCGCCGGCAACGACAAACCTCGTTGAACCCATCAGGAACGGTGGGAATGTTTCCACCCCGACACGAATCGCCAAATAAGTCGACCCCCAGACGATATACAAGGTCAGCAGCGCAAGCAGAATCCACGTCCAAGACGCACTAGGCTCATTATTTTTCATGGAATTCGTCGCGTTCCCTGCCGATTCGTGTTTGTGACACCGTCCCCCCGCACGATATAATACGACAGCATTATGCGATAGCCGTGATGACCTAACACTGTAAAACCACGTGCTAAGTCCCACTCGCTTCTGAACATCTTTCGCAAACCCGTCTCTCGCAATTCAGTCTCTCGGAGTCCACTCCATGGCTAGCCCCGCTCGGGAATTCACAGACCTGCTCCTCTCCCGCGGAATGATCTCCCTCGATCAACTCAACGAAGCGAAATCGATCGCTCGAAAAGATGATAAGAACGTTGGCGATGTCCTAGTCGCCCTCGGCTACACCACCAGCGAGGAGACCACCCAAGCCCTCGCGGAATTCCACCACTTCGAATACGTCGATATCCCTTCGATTCGAATCCCCGACCAAATCATCGAACTCGTCCCCGAATCGGTCGCCCGCGAAAACACCATCATTCCAGTCTCCGACGAAGACGACACGATCAAAGTCCTCGTCCACGACCCGTTCGATATCGAGACCATCGAAAAACTGCGGTTCATCCTTAACCGCAAAGTCGAAACCGCACTGGCCCCAAAAGAACATATCCAAGAAGCAATCAACCGGTACTACGGTCAAGCTGGCGAAGAATCCGCTGACTCGATGCTTCAAGAATTCACCGATACCCAAATCGACTTCACCGAAACCGAAGAAGATAAAATGACCGCCGGCGACGGCGAAGGGGACGAATCGGCCCCTGTGGTGAAATTAGTGCACCTGATGATTCAAGAAGCCGTTCAGCTTCGGGCATCCGATATCCACGTCGAGCCGTTCGAAGACCGCGTCCGCATCCGGTACCGAATCGACGGCGTCTTGGTCGAACGCGACAGCCCACCAAGACGGTTGCTCGGAGCTATCCTCTCGCGGATCAAGATTCTCGCCAAAATGGACATCGCCGAACGACGCCGACCCCAAGACGGTCGGATCAAGATTACCGTCGGCGAAAAAGAACTCGACTTGCGCGTCTCGGTCATCCCGACCAACCACGGACAGTCCTCCGTTATGCGACTTCTCGATAAAGACAACATCA
>CAIJIZ010000126.1 GCA_903820735.1 uncultured Pirellula sp. | reverse complement strand
TTTCTCCTGGGCTTGTTTCTCCTGGGCTTGTGCTGGCGCGTTCCAAGTCACCGTTTCGCAAAAGTTGAAAGAGCCCGCGAGGAGTCCCGCAAGCAATAGAACTTTGCTGACGGGCGGGGAGGACCGGCCAGTGACCGGGCCGATGTAGCTCGATAAAGCTTGTTGGGTTTGGCTCGCAGAGAGCGAGTTAGCTGGATGTAGTTCGGGAAACCCGAGTGACAAATCGTTGGGTTGCCGGATTTGCTTGGCTCGATAGATATTCATGGAAGGATTTTTTGGGGGAGGGGGGATTTTACCGGTGCGAGCATCCATGTTTAGATTTACGGTTTGTTCCAACGATGCGTTGCATCCGCGATACGTTGTCCAAAAAGTTTTGCGGTATGGCGATCGCCGTCGTGGATGTTGATTTGGTCCGCTTCGCTTTGCGCCATGAGTCCGAGATAAGAACCGAGTCGATTGATGTGTTGGTGTTGTGATCCTTCGGGGCGGGTACCGAGACTGATCCAGATCATGCTATGTTGCATCGCATTGATTGCGAGACCTTCGAGGGTGTTGAGTTTATCCCCCGAGAGGCCTTGGGAGTGAGTAAAACCGGCGGCCAGTTTGTTTTTCCAACGCTGCTCGTACCAAATTCCGCCGCACGCGTCGATGAAGGCTTTGAATTGGGCGGCTAGGCCACCCATGTAGGTTGGTGATCCGAAGACGATTGCATCAGCTCGATCGAGATTTGCGATCGTTTCGTCATTTTTCCAGCGGCCATCGCGGAAATCCGAGTTTTCGATTCGCAGCAGCACTGCGTTGGTTTGCGGAACGCTGCGGGCCCCTTCTGCGATGCCTAAAGCGAGTTGCTGGGTGTGTCCGCCGGCCGAAAAATAGACAATCGCGATGTTTTTCATGAGCATTCCTGTGTTTCTAGGGACTGGCGGAAACCGGGCTCCTGCCTACACTAAGTCTTTGCGTTGGCCGACTTTCCTCAAGTCCGGCAACCTTTTCCGACCGCGAATGAAGCTTTGGTAACACAAGCTGACCGTTGGTTCGGACGAAGTATAGTATAAACAAACGTTTCCGAAGATTTTCTATTTTCCCCCAAAGGAGAATTCACGATGGCCTTTACGCTTGCTCCACTTCCGTACGCTTCGAACGCCATGGAACCCCACATCGACGCGCAGACAATGGAAATTCACCATGGCAAGCACCATCAAGCTTACGTGAATAACTTGAACAAAGCCCTTGAAGGGACACCGTTTGCTGACAAGAGCATCGAAGAAATCGTCGGCAACATCGGTGCGATTCCTGAAGACAAACGAATGGCAGTTCGCAATAACGGTGGCGGACACTGGAACCACACTTTCTTCTGGCAAGTCATTGGCTGGAACGCTGGCGGCAAGCCATCGGGTGCTTTGCTCGCAGACATCGAAGCCACCTTCGGTAGCTTTGACGCGTTCAAAGAAAAGTTCGCAGCCGCAGGCGCTGGCCGATTCGGCTCCGGCTGGGCTTGGCTCGTAGTCAACAACGGAAAGCTTGAAATCGGCTCGACCCCGAACCAAGACAACCCACTGATGGGCAAAGCGGTCGCTGGTATCGAAGGTGCCCCGATCCTCGGACTCGACGTCTGGGAACATGCTTACTACCTGAAGTACCAAAACCGCCGTCCCGATTACATCGCTGCTTTCTGGAACGTAGTGAACTGGAACGAAGTGACCAAGCGCTACGAAGCAGCGAAAAAAGGCTAATTAAAACAGCTTAGTAAAGGCGTATTCGCTGCTATGGCCGGTGCTACTCTCCTGACGTTGCTCGATGATATCGCTTCGATTCTCGAGAACGTCTCTTCGATGAGCCAAGTCGCAATCAAAAAGACCGCAGGGGTCTTGGGAGACGACTTGGCTCTGAACGCCAAACAAGTCGCCGGCGTAAGTGCCGATCGCGAATTGCCCGTCGTTTGGCGCGTTGCTGTCGGCTCAGCGATCAATAAAGCCATTCTGATTCCTGCCGCCCTCCTGATCAGCGCGCTGGCTCCATGGGCCATCAAACCTCTGCTAATGCTCGGCGGAATCTACTTGTGTTTTGAAGGAGTTGAGAAACTCCTGCACTCTTGGCTACATCCTCATGCCAAAGAAGAAAAAGCACGCCAAAAAGCAGAGCAACTTCAAGCGTTAAGCGATCCGGACGTCGATCTGGTCAAAGTCGAAAAAGATAAAATCAGAGGTGCCATCCGCACCGACTTTATCCTCTCGGCTGAAATCATCGTCATCACCCTCGGAACCCTTGAAGGCAAACCCTTCTCGACCGCCCTCGGAGTCTTGCTCGCCGTAGGGATCCTCATGACTGTCGGTGTCTACGGTTTGGTAGCCGCGATCGTCAAACTCGATGACCTTGGATTGCACTGGTTAACCAAAAAAGGAAACCAAGGAATCGATCCTGTCTTGCGAACCCTCGGCGCAGGAATCCTATGGTTCGCCCCGTATCTACTGCGGTTTCTCGCAGTCGCAGGAACTCTTGCAATGTTCCTTGTCGGCGGTGGAATCATCGTTCATCAATTCGAATCCCTTCACCATATCGGTGAATCGATCGCAGAGACCTTGCACCACCTTCCATTGCTCGGCGGATTGCTCGCTTGGTGCACGCCTGCGTTCTTCGATCTGTTCTTTGGTGTATTCGCCGGTGGTCTCGTGGTGGCTGTGTTACAATTGACCAAATGGTTCTTTGGCCAACCCTCGCATCCTTCGCCCCACGGATCGAACTCTGTTCATGAGTGAATACGCACTTGAAATCAAAGACCTCTCGCATCGCTTCGGAGACTATCCAGTCCTCGACAAGATCAACCTCAAGGTCTGGCCCGGGCAAATCGTAGCGATTGTCGGACCGAGCGGTTGCGGAAAAAGCACACTCTTGAAAGCCATACTCGGAACCCACCCACCGACCGAAGGAACGGTGCTTGCCGATGGTGAACCGGTGACAGGTCCGACTCGAAACGTCGGTATCGTCTACCAACACTACGCCCTGTTCGACTTCTTAAACGCCGAACAAAACGTCGCCTTCGGACTAAAACTCGACCAAACATCATTGTTCGACCGAACCGTTCTCTATCCAAGATATCGCCGCATTCGAAAGAAACACCTTCAAGACTCCCGCGACTTCCTCCGCCGCGTGGGACTTGAACAAGCTTGCGGCAAATACCCCTCGGAGATGTCCGGGGGAATGAAACAACGCGTCGCGTTAGCCCAAGCCTTCATCTTGAAACCGAAAGTCGTACTGCTCGACGAACCCTTCGGCGCACTCGATGAAGCAATGCGAGAAGAACTTCAATTCATGCTCCTGCGTTTCTACCAAGAAAACCTTGAAATGAAACGCGCGGGCAAACGACCCCAATACACCATCTTGATCGTTACCCACGAACTGAACGAAGCGATCTTTGTGGCCGATCGCGTAATCGGAATGTCACGATTTCACACCGAAGGAGATCTCGGTGCGACTATCGTCTACGACAAACCCTGCCCCGTGTTCCATCCAGACGATCCAAGAGACTACTCCAAGTTCGTCGAACAACGCGAAGAACTTCGCCGAGCTGTCTTCGATGATGAATACATCAAAGACCGAAACAAATACGTCACCTTCACAAGTGACCTTGGGAAACTAGCCGAAGGACAATCCATGGCCCCGCTTCCCAAAATCTCAACAGCAAACAGTCCAAACCACTAAACAACTCATTGGCGTCTTTCTATAACTTCCCCATGCCTCTTATGCACTTCTCTACCATGCTGCATCGAAATTCACTGCGAAATTCACTGCGAAATTCACTGCGATCTGCACTGCGACACTGCCTGCCAAGCACTGCATTGCTTTCCATATTCAGCCTCTGTATAGGCCTACCAAATGGCGTTGGACAGGATGCTACTAATGCGCAAAGTGCGAATTCGCAGCAAGCCAAACCGGTTTTCAAAGACGGGGTCGCCCAAGTCGTACCCGAGTTCAAAACCGATTGGATCGAACA
>CAIJIZ010000125.1 GCA_903820735.1 uncultured Pirellula sp. | reverse complement strand
TCGGAAACGCTATCGCTGCGTTGGGAAGACATCGATTGGGAGATGAACCGGATGAGCATTCCAGAGCCGAAAGTCGAGCATCACGAAGGTCGTGGCATTCGTAGCTGCCCGATCTTTCCCGAGCTACGATCGATCCTCGACGAAGCCTTCGAGATCTTCGGCGATAAGAGCGAATACGTGGTCGCCGCTCCGCAGTATCGTGCGGAGGCTAGCACAGCCATGGGTTGGCTCAGTCGTTCTCGTGCTCAATGAAATGGTGCTCGTGCTCGTAATCGACGCGGTTGGTCCGAGCACGAGCACGAGCACGAGCACGAAAATCCCAGTCAATATGCGAAACGGAACTGCAACGTGAGTTCCCATTGCACGTGGTCTGCTCCTGGCTTGGCAACTCGCCACGGATCGCCCAGCAGAGCTACTTGCTGGTCACCGAGGATGATTTTGCCAAGGCAGCTGGTATGGCGAAGGTGATGGTCGAGGGGTGAGAAATTGAAGGTGTGGGGAGAGTGCCGGGCGACGGGAAGCCATACCCGATTTCGTCGCTAACAGCATGTAGCAGTATGATCAGGGACGCTCAGCGGTCGATGGTGCTGTTTCCGCTTCTTCCTCTGGGATTATAATTCTTGGCGTCACGGTACCCATCAAAGTGTATGTGCTCCTGTCACCAGTTTGCTCAGATTCTCCAGCGGTCTGAGGTACTATAGGTGTATCCACTGCTTTGTCCCTACATCCAGTTGCAAAAGTTCCAAAAATCAAAGCTGAACCTATCGCAAGCAGTTTCGAGACAATCGAGGCTTGTCGGTGTCGGTTTTCTGCGGGTTTCTTAGTTGCGACGGTTCCATCTAGTGCAACTTCGATCCTAACGCAAAGATCGCCAGTGTTTGATTCCGCAAGCAACCGTGCCTCACGATTTGTCAAGTTCGAGATGTTGAACACTTTCTTCCTGCAATTCCGGCAGGTTCTTGCTCGATCGTTACCGGACATACTATCCCAGGAGACAAGACACGGTGATTCAATCTGGAACATTGTGTTGATTGAATCGCAATCTTCATTAGACGCAGCCATGCAGTTGAGACTCCTTATCGCGACGAACTTGTTTTTATACGGATTAGCCTAAACTTTGTAGACTGCACTAATGCAGCTTATCACTCAAGTTAGCCTCGACCCGGAGTTGAATGATACCAGGCACTCGCGATACGCTCAATCAATGGATGGAGTGGTAGTTACAATCCCTGGGCATCAGGAGATCCACAGTTAGTTCGAATCCTACCGCCTCCACCGACATGGGTCGGTACCAAACCGGGACATGCAAAAGCCAAGTGTTTTCGTGTTCCAGCGCGACTCGAAAAACGACTCGATTTTCGGTGCGCGACGCGAATTACAACGCCGTATTCCGCCATGCACCGAGTTGCATGGTCGCTACAGAACTCCCAAGCAATTGGCCAGAAATGCGAAAAACCCTGTTTGGTTTTTCAGCACGGGCTTCAAAAAGCTAACGGAGAGGACAGGAGCCGAACTTTTCGATGTTTTCCCAATGTTTCTGGGATGTTCGAAGGTTACTTATTAACGTTGGCTTACCCGGACAACAAACCTGTTGCCGTGGCGCGTTTGGGTGAATACCTTGACTTTCAGGGGTTAGAACGCGACTATAAATCAATCCGAAGTGCGGAGATTCACTGAATCAACTGAGTTCTGACTCCACATGCTACCTAAGGACGCTTTGCGATGAATGTAGAACAAACCATTTTGGAGATTGCTGCGCTTCCGATCGATGTTCGCTTACGTTTAGTATCTGCCATTTGGGACACATTACCACAGGATGCTGATCTGTCGCCAAGTGCCCTTCAACAGGCGGAAATCGAACGCAGACTCTCCGAGCATCGCAAGGATCCTGGTTCGGCGATTTCCCATGAGGAGATCATGCGACGTGTGAAGAGTCGTCGGTAATGTGGAGACTTG
>CAIJIZ010000124.1 GCA_903820735.1 uncultured Pirellula sp. | reverse complement strand
GGTGGCCGTTGGCCACGCAATGGTAACCCGATGCGTCAGCGAGGAAGCAGCGGAGTGATGGCTGATTACATCAGTCGCAGTTGCTCAGGCGCATCGGATTGTTTGAGCGTGGGGCTTACGCGGAGCGTGCGTATGGATGATGGTGCGTGTACTGCAATTTCCTCCCTGACGGTTCGGGTTACCATTGGATGCGTTGCTCAGGCGCATCGGGTTGTTTGAGCGTGGGGCTTACGCATAGCGTGCCTATGGACGATGGAGCGTGTACTGCAGCTTCCTCCCTTACGGTTCGGGTTACCATTGATGCTTTCCTCCCCTGCGGGGCGGGTTGCCGATGGTGTGCTCCTCGTTGGCGGGGCGGGTTGCCGATGCGCGGAGGAAGCGGGGGAGCGAGCGTTTTAGCGAGGGGGACGCTCGCTATTGGTGATGAGTCGGTCGAAGAGGGGGGATGCCATCAAGGTTGTTACGATCGCCATGATCACGAGGCAAGCGAAGAGTTCTTTGCCGATGATGCCTCGTTCTAACCCCTTGTTGATGATGATCAGTTCCATCAGCCCTCGGGCATTCATCAACACGCCGATGCCAAGGGCATCTCGGGTGCTGAGTCCCGCAAGTTTCGCTCCGAGACTACATGCGACCCCTTTTCCTATGATGGCTGCAAGAAGAATTGCTAAGCAGACTCCAACGTATGACCAGGAATTCAACAACGTGATTTGGGTGTTGAGACCGGAGTAGGTAAAAAATAGAGGCAGTAAAAGCGCGACGGTCAACGGTTGCATGCGGTCGATGATCGCGCGATTGATCGTGCCACCACTGATCGTGTTTCGTGGGATCGACGAGCCGATGACAAACGCTCCAAAGACCGCGTGCAGTTGAAGGTAATCGGTGATCCAGGCTCCTAAAGCCATGAACATGATGGCCAGCACAAGACCCGATTCGCTCAGATCGGATTTCTCATCTAGAAACCAACGATGATTCTTCGCAAGAATCGGGCGAAGGATTAGGGTCACGCAGGCGACGAATGCAAGCCCCCCGCCGATGCTTTGGATTGCACTCGCTGGATTGTTATCGAAACTAGCCATCACGACTGCAAGCAAACACCAAGCGGCCGCATCATCAATTGCTCCAGCGCCGATGGCGACCGTTCCCATCAAGGTCCCTGAGAGACCTTTGAAGTGGATGATTCGCGCAAGCATCGGAAAGGCGGTGATACACATGGATGCTCCGACAAACAGTACGGCTTCGAAAGCCGTAGTCTTCTCTGGAAATAATCCACCTTGGGCGTGAAACCAGTAGCCAAGGGCACCGCCAAGGAGGAACGGTACAAGCATGCCGCTGATGGAGACGATCAGGGAACTGGCGAAGTGCTTGCGGACGATGTCGGTACGAAACTCGAGGCCGACGATGAACATGTAGAGAGCCAAGCCGAGTTGGGAGGCGGGAAAGAGATAGCACGAAGTATCCCGCTTGGTTTGCTTGGGGTCCCAAGGGAACAGCGTGGCTTGTAGTTCGGGTGCGAAGTACCCGAAGAGACTCGGGCCGAGCATCACGCCCGCGATCATTTCAGCGACGACCTGGGGTTGTCCGAAGTATTTGGCGATTCGGCCGACGATGCGGCAGACCCCCAAGATGATTGCAATTTGGAGGAAAAACTGGATGGCGAGGTGCAAATTATTCATGGAGATATCGTACAAACAATAGTTGTTCCGACAAGTTAATTTCGCGCGGTTTTTGGGCAGGCTGTCATTTTTTGAGCATTTCCAGACATTTCTGGCAGGCTGCTAAACAGCATTCCTGGGATATCAAAAGATTTTAACGTCAGGAATTTTTCCTTTGTGGGCAAGCTCAGGTCGTGCATGCGGTCCATGGTAGGTCTACATAGCAGTCCCGGGCCAAAGTGCTTTTGGGTTTGGCACGAGATCCGCTAAGCAGTGCTCCGGTGGCGTGAAGTGTAGGTGGGGGCAGAGCGAATTCAACTTGGGGAGAGACGAGATGAGTGCGATCGGATACGAGATGCTTGGCGACCGAGAAATG
>CAIJIZ010000123.1 GCA_903820735.1 uncultured Pirellula sp. | reverse complement strand
CCGTTGTCGCTTTATTCGATATAACCGGAACTATTCTCCCGGTCTCGAGTGGAAAGCCGATTTGTGTCCGGCCCTCAAAATCTGTTTTCCAAGTAGAATGTAATGTAGGTTGCAAGCCGGTCACGATTTTTTAACCTTTTGCTCCAACGCAGTTACGGATTAGCCCATACGTGGATACCACGCGCCTTGATTCATCTGGAAAACGGGAAGCTTCCCCATTCGCCGACTCGGTCGCCTTGACCGTTCTGCGGATTATTTTCGTCGTTGCGGCGGCTAGTATCGGTGCGTCGCTTGCGCAATCCTCGATCGGCAAAATTCCAGCGGATCCCGATCAACGTAATGTCATCGCCCCTTATGTGATCTTTTCCGGGGTGCTGATGTCGGCTTTTGCGGTAATCGCAATCGACTTGTTCGTCCCTCGCAAACGGATCGAAGTAATCTCGGCGGTTTATTTCGGATTGCTGATCGGTGTGATTTTCACGAATTTGTTGACGTTGGCTCTAGCCCCTTTCATCAACGCGGGTGGAAACAATGCTTACAGTTCCTACATTTCCTTAGGGATTTTGATCACCCTTTGTTACGCTTGCGTGAGCCTGCTGCTACAGACCCGAGATGATTTTCGGTTCGTCATTCCTTACGTGGAATTTGCGAGGGACTTTAAAGGTATCAAGCCGCTGGTGCTCGATACGAGCAGCGTTATCGATGGGCGTTTGGCCGAGCTTTCCGAGACGAATATTCTCGATAACCGGTTGGTGATGCCTCGCTTTGTACTCATGGAGTTACAAGGTATCGCCGACAGTTCGGATAAGCTCAAGCGGGTACGGGGAAGACGTGGGCTCGACATCCTCAATCGAATTCGTACCAGTGATAAGCTTGACTTTATGATGTACGACACGGAGTTACCGGAGTTTGCCGGACAACCGGTCGACATGAAACTTGTGCTGCTTGCCAAGCACCTCGACGGAAAACTCTTGACCGGGGATTTCAACCTCAACAAGGTTGCCAAACTTCACAATGTCGAAGTGATCGACTTGAACCAAGTCGCTGCGTCGTTGCGTCCTCAGTATTTGCCCAGCGAAGCGTTCTTGATACGGATTGTGAAGCCTGGTGAGGGGCACGATCAAGGAGTTGGCTATCTCGATGATGGGACGATGGTTGTCATCGAAGGTGGACGGGACAAAATCAATCAGACGGTTCAAGTTGCGGTAACGAGTACTTTGCAAACCCAGGCTGGGCGGATGATTTTTGCAAAGGTGGACTATCCTTCGGGTGGAAACTCAGAGCGATAGCTCGTGGCTTGTATAGGCGATAGCTTAGCTGCGAATAGAATTGGCCCAATGGAAGCGAATGCGAAGGGCGGATACAATCGACCCAGTAGTTACAAACGGGTGATTCATTCCACGCTAATTGAGACAGTTTTCGCATGTCCAGAAATACGCTTCGTGAAGCTCGCACCAAGATTGTTGCCACCGTTGGACCTGCTTGTGAGGACGAGAAGATCCTCGCTGAGTTGGTAATTCAAGGAGTGGATGTATTTCGAATCAATGCCGCGCATGGCAAGCAAGAAGACTTCGCCAGGATTTTGTCCAAGATTCGCTCGGTTCGAGAGCAGGTAGGTTTTCCCGTTGCGGTATTGCTGGATCTTGCTGGTCCAAAAATTCGCCTTGGACAACTTGTTCAAGATCCCCTCGAGGTCGACGTTGGACAGGAGTTAAGTTTCATACGAGGCAATCAAGCCAATGAACCGCATGAGTTAACGAGCAACTATACGAAGCTCATCGACGAAGTCGGTGTGGGAGATCGAGTGATGCTCGCAGATGGCACGATCTCCATGCAAGTCACCGAGAAGACTAAAGATTCGTTGCGTTGCGTGGTAAATGTCCGAGGGACGATACGGTCGCGTCAAGGAATCAATTTGCCTGGCGTATCGCTTTCCGTCTCTTCGATGCGTCCAGAGGATGTTGAAAACGCCTTGTGGGCCGCTCGCAATGATATCGACTTTATCAGCTTGTCGTTCGCAAGGTCTGCGCAAGACGTAGCGTCGCTAAAGAATCTGCTTGCGTCAATGGATGCCAACGCGATGGTGATTGCGAAGATTGAGAAGCGGGAAGCGTTGACGTGTTTAGAGGAGATCGTCGACGCGGCCGACGGGATCATGGTTGCCCGAGGCGATCTGGGAGTTGAGATCGATGTGGCTGAGACTCCAGTTGCGCAGAAACGGATCATTCAAGTCTGTCGCGAGAAGATGAAGCCGGTGATTGTCGCAACGCAGATGCTTGAAAGCATGCATCACAATCGGCGTCCGACGCGAGCCGAAGCTAGCGACGTCGCTAACGCAATTTTGGATGGCGCGGACGCTTGTATGCTCTCAGGCGAGACGGCTATTGGGGAATACCCAGTGATTGCTGTCGAGACGATGAATCGCATCATGTTGTACACCGAGCAAATGCTCAAGGATCAAACCGCCGCGCCGCAGCCGAAGTCCGCTGGGAGGGTGCATCCGATTACCTCGGCGGTAACGTATCATGCCGCAAACATTGCCGAATCGATCGATGCGAAGTTGGTTGTGGTAGCAACGCATAGTGGCGGAACCGCTTGGGTGAAATCCAAGCAGCGAAACTACATCCCGACTTTGGGGGTAAGCGACTCCGACCACACGCTTCGGCGCATGTGCTTGTTCTGGGGGATTATGCCTCACAAAGTTGAGCGACTCGTCAGCCCTGAAACGCTGATTGCGGATGTCACGCAGTGGGGGAAATCGACCGGAATCCTCAGTGTCGGGGATCGAGTGGTCTACGTTACCGGGACCGGAGTACTCGATCAAACCCATAATTTACTCCTGGTGCATGAAGTTCCCCGGGATTAATTCCCAAGGTTTTCCGCCTTGTTACGAATTTTTTGCTGCCAGTGAATACAATGTTCAAGGCCGTCAGATTCATGCGACTTTGCGGTAAACCCTACTATGCACTTCCAGTGTTACGCTTTGATAAAAGCCCTTGTTTCCTCGATTCCCAGGAAATCCCTGCTGGGTTGCGCGCGATTGCTCACCCAGCAAACTCGTTTTCCTCGGCGGTTTAATCAGCATTACCCCTGTTTTTCTAATCGTTTTCAAGCTGCTGCGTTGGTCCTAGTCGGTTGTTTTCTGCTGATGACGGGTGCAACAGCTGGTTGGGGGTTCGTTCAAGCTCAAGAACAAGGGGCAGCAGAGCGAGCGGAGGGGAATCCTGTGGTAGCTGGCGTTCCAGGCGAGCGGCACGCATCGCTTCTGCGCGTTGCGTTGCCACTTACGTCGGAAACTGAGTCGCGCATCCTCGCATCGCTTGAATCTTTCTCGGGGCAAGCTCGAGGTGTCGATCGCCCGATCGTAATCTTGGAATTCGTGGCTGCCAATCCTGCGGCACAAGCCGCTGGTGAGCAAGCTCCTAGCATTGGCCAAGGAACAAGCTTTGAAAAAGCCCTTTCGCTCGCTCGTTGGTTGAGTGGACCGAAAGGGAGTCGAATCAAATCTGTCGGTTACGTAAATCAGAACCTTCGAGGTCATGGAGTACTGATCGCGTTAGCTTGCGAAGAACTCGTTGTCTTATCCGATGTAGAGCTGGGGCTTGCTGGAATCGATGAGCCGCAACTTGAACCGACGGTTGTTCAAGCTTACCTCGATGTAGCTTCAAAGCGAGGGATGATTCCACTTGCAGCAGTCCGTTCGATGCTCGACCCCGCTGCACCACTTGTCCAATTAGATCTTGAAGGTGGTGGAATCGAGTTCACAAGCGTTCCGGATTTGGAGTCCAAGGGGCGTCCGGAAGGTGCATGGCGCGAGCGACAGCTAGTGCCGACGAATAAGCTTGCGACTTTCACTGGACAAGAGATGCGTCAGTGGCGGTGGATCGCTCATGCGATTGCGCAGCCTGAGCTTTTGCAAGCGGCTTTAAAGCTCAGCAGTCCCCCGAAAGAAAAAGCAAGTTTCGCTTTACCTCGGCATCCTGCTTTGATTCAGCTTCGAGGTGTTCTGCATCGTCGAATGGTGACTCGTACGATTCGAGCCATCGACGACGCGATTAGCAACGAAGGAGCTGATCTGATCTTTTTGGAGATCGATAGTCCTGGTGGTTCTTTCGAAGAATCGATGCGGCTTGCATTTCACTTGGCGAAAATCTCGAATGATAGGGCTGAGGTCGTGGCGTATGTATCGGGCTATGCTCGCGGAGACGCCGCTCTGATTCCGCTTGCCGCCGACCTTGTATACATGGCTCCCGAAGCTTTGCTGGGAACGGGTGGTGAGGCGAGCATTCGCGGGGAGGATATCGAGCAGAATAAACAGACCATTTTGGAATTTGCAAGTCTTGCGAAACGCAATCCAGGGGATGTTGTTGGATTGATCTACCCGTCGGCCAGCGTGCATGAATTCTTCTCTGCAGATGGTCGGCGTGAACGTAATGTGGCGGGATGGGTTCAAGAGCCTGATCCGAATCGTCCATTGTGGAAAAAAGGTCAGGCGGTCGATTTCAACAATGGCATTGGTGTTGATCGAGCGATTGAAATGGGTATCGTTGCGGATAGAGACTTGGATCTTGCGAGTGTGGCTACCAAGTTCATGGTCAGTGAGTTGCCCATGGAGAAGCAGACTAGCCGATTGGAAAGAGGAGTTGAGTGGCTTGCGTCCCAACGTTGGTTGACATTCGTCTTGTTTTTGGTCGGGATGATTTGTTTAAGTGCCGAAGTCAACTCGCCCGGGTTGGGGGTGCCAGGATTGATTTCCCTTGTCTGTTTCTTGTTCTTCTTTTGGATCAACTTGTTTCAGGGAACCATCGAGTGGTTGGAGATCTTGCTCATCCTTGGAGGGGTGATATGTCTTTTAGCGGAGATCTTTGTACTGCCGGGATTTGGGATTTTCGGTTTGGCGGGTTTGGTGATGCTTGCCATCGGACTGTTGCTTGCTGGTCAGACTTTTACTTTCCCGACGAACTCCTATCAATGGGGACGATCCATCAATGGGTTAGGGCAAATGGGTTTTGGGGTAATCGTTTTAGCGGTAGTTGGTTTTCTACTTCGCAATCAGTTGGCTAAATTGCCGATGGTGCGGTGGATTGCTTTAGAGCATCCCACGCAAGACCGGTTTGTCGTTGCGATGGAACGGATGAGTGAAGAGCGGCAGATGCTCAAGGGGATGTATGGGACGACCACGACGCGTTGCAATCCTTATGGCAAAGCGATTTTGGGGGATCAGTTGATCGACGTAGTTTCGCAGGGAGGTTGGATCGAGGAGAACATGCCGATCGAAGTGCTGGATGTGAAGGATACACATGTCATTATTCGTAAACGCCGTATCTAGTTTCGAGCTGTAAATTGTTCGCCCACCTATAATCCCCCGGTCGCACTTATCCTCGCGCTGGGACGATAAGGCGAGTTGCGTGTGGAGTAGGATAGGGCTTTCGCTGCATGAGCCATTAAAGCAATTGGCTATTTGATGTAAAAAGGGCTGGATAGAATCCAGCAGTGGGGGGACTTGTCGAGTTCGAGCCAGACTTCAGCTCGGTACACGCCCGGCTTAGGTATCATCCATTCGAGTTGATCGGCGTCGGTTTCCATGACGAGTTCTCCATCGCAGAAGATCCTCCAGTGGCCACTAAGTGGGGATTGTCCGACGAGTCGCATTCCATTGGTCCACGACGTGCGAGTCCCTAGTACGCTTCGTTGGCCGTCGTTTGCAAGGATTGCGATGTCAAAGCCTTTAGCGTCAGCTAGCCAGTCGAAGGCTACGAAGGTACGCCCTTCTTCTAGGGCTTCAAAGACTCCTTCGGCGGTCAAGTCTTTGACTAGCAGATGGGTTCCGGCGTGTCTCAAGCTGTTTTCATAGGGATCAAGTTGCATTTTCAAAAGTACATCCCCTTGTTTAGCGTCTTTGGGGATTTTGATCAGAGGAGCGACGACCAGTCGGTTCAGGGTTAAAAGTTCTTCGCCAAGCGCATCCGTGATGCTTACCGAGTCACCTTCTCCCATGACGATTCGAACGCCGACGTTTTGATGTGCATCGTTGGCTGCGACGGCGGTATGTGGAGCGATTTGCGTCAATTCATCCCAGCGTTTCAAGTAATCCTCTGGATAGGTTTGAAGGGCCGAGAATGCTTCTTGAGGATAGCGTTCGATCAGCTCAGCGGTTTTGATCAGCCATAACGGATTCTTCATCGATTCGATCATCCGTTTCTGTTTTTTGAAGTCAGCGTGGGTGTTATAGATTTCAACTCCGGTTAGTCCTTGAATTTGCCAATCCATTCTTTCTTCGAGGTGTGATAGGAAGACATGTCCACCTCGGTTGCGAACGATTTGGGTTGTTTCTTGCGAATCGGCGGCTTCGAAGGGACGCAAGCTTAGGGTGGGGTAGACCAGCATTCCTTTCATCTCGGCTCCGGGGATGAGCAAGACGCCGTCGAGCAGGCCGCGATGCCCGTCGACATAGAAGTCTTTTTCGCGGCTGGGGTGTTCGGTGAAAAGCAGTACTTCTGTTCCGGCTCGTTTCGCTGCGGCTACGATGTCTTCGATTTTTCCGCGACTATCGTGCGACAGCTCCGAGTGAACGTGAAGATTGCCTCGGACTTCTCGAAGGCCATCTGGGCGGGGCAGTTCGCGCCGCTCTTGAGCATACTTTTGAGTCGTTTGGCGTACCATTTCCAAGTGTTTTCGCGTCAATCGATCGACGGCATCTTGAGCATGGATTGCAGCAGGTTCGCTTTGGGTTGCCAGCCAACTGAGAGATATTCCGGCAATCATTGATGCGCGATGAAGAAAAGAGACCCGCGTGGAGGTCCGCGAGCTGATGTATCGGCAAGTAGGTATTGAGATCATACGAGTTGAGATAGGCAAAAAGTAATACAACTGCAAAGTAACCATCGATTATCATGGTATCGCTGAGGTGGACGGAATACTACAAGGAGTTTTAAGATGAACAGTAAACTGCTTTATTCGTCGAGAGTCGCTTGCAAGTGGCTCGCTGCAAGTATCTTGCAAATCGTATGCGGTGTAATTCCGTTTGCTGCTGCGCAACAGATTTCAGTGGAGAGTCAAGCGACGACGCTGACTGATGAGCAGGTAGAAGTCATCGGCGGGCATTGGGGGATTCATCGAGCCTCGGGTACCGATTCGAGTGCTGCTGCCAAATACGTGTACCGAGATGGAGAGAAGTGGGTCGATCTTTTCTCGTATCACATGCTTGATTCCAACAAGGATGGGATTCCGAATATGAGCATCTCGCATGATGCTAACCATTTGATCATCAAGAGTCAGGGGTATCCCAATCATCCGACGGCTATTTTTCCAAACAGTGATAATCCCAACACTATCCGCGTGCAGGACTTTACTTTTCGCTTGCCGTTAGTGCCGAAGAAAAGCGAGACGATTACCCGTTTGCCGATGGGCCCGGTAGGAATGTCTTTAAACGGTGTTGTGTTTTTCAATCCGTTCGAGATGGCGGGTTTGAATGCGGTCGAAGGTTACGATGAAGTTTGGTTGGATGCTTGTTGCGGTCACCCGCAGCAGACGGGTGTGTATCACTATCACAAGTATCCCACATGTGTGAAAAGTCCATTTATCGATACAGGCAAGTCGCACTCACCGATCATTGGATTTGGTTTCGATGGATACCCTGTTTATGGACCATACGAATCGGAGTCGCTTCGAGCGATGGACATTACAGGTGATCAAGCACTCGACGTGTGCAATGGGCATGAGGATTCGCAGCGGGGTTATCATTACCATGCAACACCGAATCGTTTCCCGTATATTCTCGGTGGCTACGCAGGGGTGGTTGAGCCAAGCAACAATCGAGAGTTTCGTCGTCCTCGACTCGGTGCGATTGAGGATCAGACACAACCAGGCGAGAAGTATGCGAGTCAGATTTTATCGCTAGTCCCAGGGACACTGTTGCAGGGGAAGACTCAAAGTGTTCGCATTACGATCGATCCGACGAAGGCGCGTAGAGGTGTTCCGGAAGGGGTGCCGAGTTGGGTTCAGATCGGGCCTTATGAAGCGCAAGAGGTCGAGCGTGAAGGTGACACGATCGTTGCGAAGATCGATGTACCGCAAGATGCTTCGTTGGGTGTGATGTTAGATTGTCACCTTGAGTTCGGCACAACCTCCGGCCGCCCGCCGATTGTTCTCAAGAGGAACAATGCGGCGAGGGTGAGTGTCGAGTAGCTGGTGTAAACCCAGCGTGTTCGCTGTCTTTGCGTGTTAGCTCTTTTTGCGGAATTGTTCGAGCAATCTTCCGGGGCTACCCATGATGTTGTATCCCGAGTCGACGTGAAGAATTTCGCCGGTGATACCGTCGGAGTAGGAGCTCAAGAGGTAGGATCCGGAGCGTCCGACTTCTTCGTGCGTTACGCAGCGACCGAGGGGGGCTACATAATCGTAGTACTCTTGCATTTCCCCAACCCCGGCAGCGACCCCTGCGAGGGTTTTCAGCGGGCCAGCGGAGACGCCGTTGACTCGGACACCCTTGGGTCCCATGTCGTAGGCGAGGTATCGGACGGTCGCGTCGAGGGCGGCTTTACAGATCCCCATAACGTTGTAGCCAGGAACGCATTTCTCGCCACCGAAGTAGGTCATGGTCAGCACCGAAGATCCGGCTTTGAGCATAGGCCTAGCGGCGTTGGTAACGGAGATCAAGCTATAGACGCTTACATCCATAGCGAGTTTGAAGCCAGCGCGGCTGGTCTCGACGGTGTCGCGAGATAAGTCATCGCGATCGGCGAATGCGATGGAGTGAAGTAGGAAATCGATTTCGCCGAGATCTTTCGCGGCGGCTTGCATGAATTCTTGAACTTGTGTGTCGTCTTGGACGTCGAGAGGTCGCAAGAAAGCCGTTTGCGAAGGGTATGCTTCAACGCACTTGCTAACCCGCATACGGTTCTTTTTCTTTTCATCGTCGGGTTTATCGGGCAGGTGAGAGAAACCGCAAGTACCACCTTGGTCCATGATTTCTTTAGCGATAGCCCAAGCGATCGATCGATCGTTTGCCACACCGAGGATCAACCCCTTTTTACCTTCAAATAACTTCATTGCATCCAAGCCTTTCATCGCGAAAAGAAATAACGGAAGTGGTCAAGTTTTAAGATTTCGCATCGAGGAACGTTTCCCGCTTTGCGAGTTCGGCATCGATATCGCTTTGTTTTGGGAAGTATTGTTCGACGACACTGTAGAACTGTTCTTGGTTTTCTACGCGAGAGATATGTCCGCGGAAATGCCGAGCCCCTGGTTTGTTTTGGGCGTAGCAACAAGCGAACTTGCGCATCAGCATCGTACCTCGATGTACGCCGAAGCGTTCGACGACGAGGTTGTAGTGGTGCAGCATAATTTTTTGCTGCTCTTCTATAGTTGGATCTGGAGGAATAGGGCGACCCTCGAGAGCCGCGGCAGCTTGTGCGAACAGCCAAGGTTTCCCAAGGCTAGCTCGGGCGATCATGATTCCATCGACGTTGTAATTTTGATAAGCAAATAGGACTTGTTCGGCCGTTTCAAGATCACCGTTCCCGATGATTGGCATGCGATCTAAGTGCTGTTTGATTTCAGAGATTCGAGTCCAGTCGGCCGAGCCTTTGAAGAAATCCTCGGCGGTTCTACCGTGAACGGTAAGCGCTGCGGCACCGGCTCGTTCGACGGTCTGGGCTACTTTGATGTAGTTCATCGAATTGCGGGTGCATCCGAGCCGCATTTTGGCAGTAACCGGAGTCGGCGCACAAGCTTCGACTAGTCGGGAGATGATCGCGTACATCCGATCTGGGTCGCGGAGCAAGTACGATCCGCTGTGGGCTTTTTCCGTCACCTGTTTGACCGGGCAACCGAAATTGATGTCAACGACGCTAACTTGGTATTCCTCGACGAGCCGGCGGCCGACTTTGGCCATCGTTTCCGGATCGTTATCCCATATTTGTACGGCAAGCGGGCGTGGTTCGTCCTTGATTCCCCAAAGTCGATCTGGGTGTTCGCAATCATGCTCATCGAGCCAGACAAACCCTCTTGCATTGACCATTTCAGTGGCTTGCAAACCGGCTCCGCCGAATTCTCGGACGATTTGGCGAAACGCAAAATTGGTATAGCCCGCCATCGGAGCTTGAAAAATTGGAGGATATACCTCCATCGGACCAATCCGCAGGGGGGCGGCAGGGCGATAGGGTGCTGTCGGGGTTGAGCCTTCGTTCGATTCCATGCGTAATACTTTACCTATTCGGAACGATTTCGCCGAGACCAGCTTGGCCAACGTATTTTTCAAGGTTTTTTGCATGGGTCTAGTCAAACAGCCTCCGCCTTGCGTCCGCTTTGCCGCTGCTTTTTCCAGCAGTCGAGAGGCTTTAGATCGGATTTGGGGGCGGCTACAAGAAGTTTGGGGGCCCATTGCCCGGTTGGGGATTCCTTTCGATTTCGTCGAATCGGAGTATTATCTGGCGACCATGTGCCCCCTTACCTACGACGCTGCCACGGGGGCTAGCACGGACTCTGCCACCGACGCTGCCGAAAACCCGGCGGCAAGAGTAAACCCGGCGGCAAGAATAGCATTCAACACATCATTTGGAACCTCTGGTGGAGCCTCTCGCGAAATGCAAAACAATTCGGTTACAGGCCGAACGGGGGAAAGAGGTCTTTTCAAGCAACTGGCGATTTTCGAATCGTTTTACGATCCTGCATTCTTAGCCGACGACAAACTGCAAAGTAATTTATGGGAAGAGCAGTGGGGGCAGAAATGG
>CAIJIZ010000122.1 GCA_903820735.1 uncultured Pirellula sp. | reverse complement strand
ATGGCGACGCAAGCGATAGACCAGCGGCGCACATTGGAAATTTCTTCGGTAAGGGGCAATCCCCGTTTCTTGATCAGGTTCTCGAGTTTCGAACGGTCTTTAGGATCGATATTGCAGAAGAGGATGCTGTGGTGTGCGGTCAATCGCAGTTCTGGATTGAACGTCTCGCAGATATCGCGAAGAGCGGTCTTCCAAGCTCGATTATCGTTGTCATATAGGCGGCCATTTTCAACGTTGAAGCCGTAGAACCAGCGGCCATCCATTTGGTCTTCCCACCCCATGTGATCACGATGTTCGGTGACGTCATCATGGGTGCAATCCTGTAGTTTGCTTCCATAATAGGTTTCGACTTGGTGACGCATCCATTCGATCCCACGGTCGTGGACTAAGTACTTCAAGCGAGCGCGTTTGCGATCATCGCGATATCCGAAATCCCTTTGCACTTTAACAATGGCTTCGGCAACCGCGACGGCTTGGTCGGGGGTGACGAAGGCTAGTTTTGTGGCCAAGCGAGGGAAGGTTTTCTTTGCGCTGGGGGTCACGCCTAGTCCACCGCCGACCAGGACGTTGTAACCGATGACCTGGCCATCTCGGACAACGGCGATAAAGCCCAAGCAATTGGTGTAAACGTCGGTGCAATTATCATCGCTGATGGCGATCGCCGTCTTTAGTTTGCGAGGCAGATAGGTCTTACCGTAGATCGGTTCGATTTCTTCGTTCGATCCTCCTTCGAGTGTTTCGTTACCGGTGTCCAAGTCCTTGAGCCATAGTTCGAAGTAGGCTTTGGTGCGTGGGGACAGGTGGTCGGAGATATCGAGAGCGAGTTTTTGGACAGCGGGGCGAATGTTGTCTTGGATCGGAGCGGGGCAAGCCATGGTATTTCGGTTCACGTCACCGCAAGCGGCGAGGGTGGTCATCATGGTGGCATTGATGCGCTGCATGCAATCGCGGAGATCTGATTTGAGAATGCCGTGCAGTTGAAGACCTTG
This sequence comes from uncultured Pirellula sp., assembly GCA_903820735.1. Classification (GTDB taxonomy): domain Bacteria; phylum Planctomycetota; class Planctomycetia; order Pirellulales; family Pirellulaceae; genus JBKCUI01. Next base: position 13,040 of record CAIJIZ010000122.1, on the reverse strand, counting down.
CCGGGTCGTAATTTTGAGGGTCGAATTTCCGATGGTATCGCAAATGTCGAGGTGGGCGAGCAGCTGCTCGGCGGTGAGGATACCGGCAGGGATTCGGGAGCGGACCATGAACGAATAGGCTTTCTCTGATTTGCCTGATTCGGTGGCTCCTCCACGTGCTTCGCGGTCGTCTTGCTGGTAGGTTCCGTGGAATTTCAGAAGTTGCAGATCGTCTTTACCGAAGTGGGTCGAATCGGTTTGGAGTTCCGAACCGATGCTTCCACGAAGGTGACGGCTGGCGTCTTTGATCAACTCTACGGCACTGAGTTTCGAGGCATCCGACATGATGAAAAATAGTTCCTACCTGAAGCTGGATGATTGATTCGCTGCGATAATTGTTCGTTGCGGTGATTATCTGTTGCTGCGTGGAGATTATCCTAAGTTGGCGCAACGAATCTAGCTCAAAGCCACTACGCATTGCCAATCCTTACGTTATAACAGAGCCGCTTATTTTTGGCTTTCGATTCGTGGGCATTGAAACGGAAAAACTCCAGCATGAGTGCGAGAATTCTTGATGGAAAGGCGATTGCCAACACGTTGCGAATGGAAACGGCCCAGGGGGTCGAAGCGTTGTTTTCCAGGACGGGGGTTCGGCCACAATTAGCAGCGGTTTTAGTAGGGGATGACGCAGCGAGCCAGGTGTATGTTCGCAACAAAGAGATCGCTTGCGAGAAAGCGGGGATTGCCTCGCGAGTGATTCGTTTGCCGGTGTCGACAAGCTTGGATGATTTGTTGCGATTGCTCGATGAGCTTAATGGGGATTCGAGTGTGCACGGAATATTGGTGCAGTTGCCTTTGCCGGGGCATCTCGATACGCAGCAGGTGTTAGATAGAATTTCCCCACGAAAGGATGTCGATGCATTTTCACCCGAGAATGTGGGGTTGTTATCGCAGGGGCGAGCAAGGTTTTATCCTTGTACTCCGCATGGAGTTTTGCAATTGCTCGATCGATGTGGGATTGAGATTGCGGGTAAAGAGGTTGTGGTTGTCGGGCGCAGCGAGATTGTTGGCAAGCCGTTGGTCAGTATGTGTTTGCAGAAGGCTGGTCCGCGTGGTAGCGGCAATGCCAATGCGACGGTGACTTGTTGTCACAGTCAGACGTCGGACATAGCGGCCGTCACGCTCAGAGCGGATATATTGTTTGTGGCGATTGGCAAGCCGCAGTGGTTACAAGGGGAGATGGTCAAGCCGGGTGCGGTGGTGGTAGATATCGGAATCAACCGGTTGGGAGATCGGTTGGTAGGAGACGTCGATTTCGAGTCGGTCTCGCAGGTTGCTTCCGCGATCACGCCGGTACCTGGTGGCGTTGGGCCGTTAACGATCGCTATGTTGCTACACAACACCCTGCATGCCGCAGAGTTGACTAGTTAGCAGACTTATCTGGCTAGAGGAGTTGCCTCGCAATCCTTGACTGCGAGGCGATTGGTTGAACGAACGGCTGGGCCTTAGCAAGCCTTGATTTGCTCGATGATGATCAGCAGGTGTTTGGCTCGCATGATTGATCCGGCGGCTTTGACGAACGCTACGCCTGCTTCTAGTTCCGGCAAAGTGATGCTTGATCCTGGACTGGAGATTCCGGTGGAAGTCTCCGAGCGAGGGGTGCGAACGGGGGCAGCTTCGCTGGAGTAGGCTCTTGGTTCGTGGGTGCCTTGGCGTTTCGCGATGCTTTTGACGTTTGCCACGTCCGCAGCGGTCACGCTGTAGCCTTTGAGGGCTTCGACAATATCTTTATTGCGAGAGCCTGGATTGTTTTCCATGTAGAGGCGAATACGTTGCGCCTTGCTTAAATCTTTCGACATGTTCAATGGGTCCTTTACGGAGAAATTCGCTTCTACAATTTTGTTCTCGGACGCAATTTTTCGTTGTTCGGCTTGTCGCACAAGGTCTTCTGGGACACTTTCGACCAGATCATCCAGCGTTACAACTCGCTCGATGTCAACCATGGTATTCAATCCTGTGGGATATGGAGTTAAAGTGAAATAAATCAGGGCTTGATGGTCTAATAAAAACTCACGATGTAGCTCATAGACGACACACGAGCCGATTGAATCGACGACGTGAATCGACGGAGAACCGATCGGGCTAGGATGTCAGGCTGTGTTGGCAAAAACCGCTTCAGCTTGACGAGCGTTAACCCAACAAAATCTTTCGGAATGAATGATTTCAGGTTGAGCTAACCGGTCAAGTCTTCGGCTCGCGAAACACACTGCTAAGAGGCGTGTGGCGTGTTCCAGCCGAAAGCGATACCAAGGGCTTAAGGGCATTTCGTATTCATGTTGAATCCCAACACTTCCACGTGACAATTGCAAGTCACAAACGAGTAAATGGTGTCGATCGAGTGGTTCGAAGGCACCGTAAATTTCCAACTATTAATCCGGGCAGAATTAATACTTACTGTTTTCGGGAGTGCTACCAGCCTCGGATGAGCTTTCAGAAGTAATTGATCACAATCTTCAACTTCGACATTTACCGATATCGATCAATCGCTTGTTGAGACATGATAGGAGATTCCCGTCGATGGTCAACCGTAAAACGCTGTTAGTAATTTTACTCTTCAGTCAAAGAGTTACGTTTTAGATTGCAATCGTGCGTAGGAGATGATCGAACTCTCAGCGGTGCTTGGGCCACCCCGGGCAGGATGGGGAACACTGAGGCATTGGCGGGTGAGGAAACCGTTGAGAAAATAGACCGGGAAAGGGGTTAGAAGTCCGATTTGGTGGGGGGAAGGATATCCCGCACTAGGGGTTCGTTTGGTATACTAGGAATCGTCACGCAGGGGAGGGGTTAGGAGTAGGGTGAGGCAATGTGACACATCATTACTCCTGATCAACTTTTCATAATTAGATAGAACCAACAGGCGGAAGATGAGTGCATCGAACGAAGAGAATTCCAAAGCTGATACGCCCGCGACAGAGGCTCAAGCAGTAGCTTTGGATCGCACCGATTACAACGCAGAGGATTTGAAGTTCCTCAATGACTTGGAGCACGTTCGAGCAAGGCCTGGGATGTATATCGGTGATACGACTTTGAAAGGGTTGCATCACTTGGTTTACGAAGTGGTAGACAATTCGATCGATGAAGCGATGGCTGGGTACTCCAAGTCCGTTTCGGTATCGATCAATGCGGACGGGTCGGTGACGGTCGAAGACGACGGTCGTGGAATTCCGGCCGAACGCCACGTAGACCTTTCGGAGAAAATGGGTCGAGAGATCAGCACGCTCGAAGGGGTGATGACGGTTTTGAAATTCGGTGGCAAATTCGAAAAGAAGGCTTATCAAACCTCCGGTGGGCTTCACGGCGTTGGGGTCACAGTGGTGAATTTCCTCTCGCAGTGGTGCGAAGTGGAAGTGCATCGCGACGGCAAGACGTGGACACAGTCTTACGAGCGAGGGGTTGCTACGGGGCCAGTCCGCGAGGCGGGTGCATCGACCAAGCGTGGTACGAAGACGACTTTCAAACCCGATTCGCAAATTTTTCAAAACACCAAATTCGTCTACGACACCCTCGCAAAGCGGCTTCAGGAACTAGCGTTTCTCAACAGTGGAGTGCATATCAAGGTTCGCGATGAGCGAACGAACTCGGGGGACGAGTTCCACTATGAGCGCGGGATTGAAGAGTTCGTTGAGTTCTTGAATCGAGCCAGCGACGTGCTGCACAAAGACGTTATCGTCATCGAAGGCTCTCGCGAGACCGAAGGAAATCAAGACGTTATCGGCTATACGATCGCTTTGCAGTACTCTGAAGAGTACACAGAAACCTTGCAGTCCTACGTGAACAACATTCACACTCTAGAAGGTGGAACGCACGTCTCGGGGTTCCGCTCAGCGCTGACCCGAACGCTCAATGCCTACGGGAAAAAAGAAGGCTTGTTTAAAGACCTGACACCCACCGGCGATGACTTTCGCGAAGGTTTGACCTGCGTGATCTCGGTGCGTGTGCCGCATCCTCAGTTCGAGGGGCAAACGAAAACCAAGCTTGGTAACTCAGACGTCGAGAGCGTGATCAACATGGCTGTCGGCGATGGGCTTTCGAAGTACCTTGAAGAGAATCCGAAGACAGCCAAGCTTTTGGTCCGCAAGGGTATTTTAGCGGCGGAAGCCCGCGAAGCTGCACGCAAGGCAAAAGATGCACTTCGGAAGCGTAAAGACGCGCTCGGTGGTGGCGGATTGCCTGGGAAACTTCGCGATTGCATCAGCAACAAGATGGAAGAATGCGAGTTGTATCTGGTGGAAGGTGACTCCGCAGGTGGTAGTGCCGAAGGTGGACGGTTTCGCAACACGCAAGCGATCTTGCCTCTTCGCGGAAAAATCATCAATGCCTACAAGAGTCGCGAAGATAAGGTCTTGGCTAACGAAGAAGTCATGAGCATGATCCAAGCTATTGGCTCGGGGATCGGAGCGGATCAGGACATTGCCAAGCGTCGTTATAACCGCATCATCATCATGACTGACGCGGATATCGACGGCTCTCACATTCGCACCCTGCTGCTGTGCTTCTTCTACCGGCAAATGTATCAGCTTGTCGCTGGTGGTCACGTCTACCTCGCGCAGCCTCCCCTTTTTCGGGTCGTTCGCGGAAAGAAAGAAAAGTATTACGTGCAGACCGAAGAGGAAATGAAGCAGCAACTGCTCGATAAAGGTCTGGGGGATAGCTACTTCGTTAACGAAGATGGTACGAAGATTGAAGGTGACCGGATGAGGTCGCTTTGCCGTACACTCGCTTCTCTTGAAGAAGCGATCTTAACGCTCGAACGCCGGGGTATATCTCTGAAAGTCCATTCGGAGCGAATCGATTCGGAGTCAGGGCGACTTCCCGTATTCCACCTTGACCTTGGGCCCGAAGATCACTGGTTTGTTACGCGAGACAAACTCGATGAGTTTTTGGCGCAACGGAGTATCCAGGTTGCAAGCTCAACTTCGGAAACATCGACCATTGTCAATTCGGAACCCTCGAACGACCAAGCTTCTCCGCGAGCAGCGCACATCTCCGAGATTTATGAAGTTCGAACGATCAATGCAGGATTGAAGGAGTTGGGGGATTTCGGATTTAGTATTGCGGATTTGATTCCCAAAAACCGGACGGGTGCGACCGACTCACGCTTCTATCTGTACCGTGAAGAGACATCGATTGGAATCGAGGATCTCCGGCAGCTATTACCAGCGATTCGAGAGAGCGGGCGACGTGGCTTGACCATCACTCGCTTTAAGGGTCTTGGTGAAATGAACGCAGAAGAGCTTCGCGAAACCACGCTAGATCCTAGCAATCGAACCATGGTGAAAATCGAGTTGCCCGATGCGGCCGCTGCCGATGAGATGTTCCGGGTCTTGATGGGTGACAAAGTCGAGCCGAGACGCGAATTCATCGAGAAGCATGCGTTGGACGTACGAAACCTTGATGTTTAGGGTGCGACAGCGAATCTTTCAATCCGCTCCTTGATGCCAGGAATAAGTCTCATCGCGTTGCCATGGTAGATCTTCTGCAGGACATCCGAAGGAAGATCCAGGCCGTAGATGCGCCAATCTCCTTGAGGAGGTGGGGACTTTTCGGAATAGTGAAAGTACTCGTCGTTGGTTTCGAGAAATCGCCAATAGATCCGTAAGCGAGCTTCAGGAAACGGGCCGTCGCTTCCCATGAGGATTCTATCGGCGAATCGCAAGAAGAACGCTTGCGAGGTAAACGGTTGTCGTCCGAGTTCGTTGATGCGAGATGAGAATTCGACGAATAGATTCGGGTAGTCTTCTAACCACGTAGCTACTTCCGCTAGGTCTTCTGCGTCATTACCGAAGTGAGCCGCGATAAAGATTGTCTTTGGATGTTTTGCGATGACGCGATTGCGGGCGGCATGTAGTTCAGAGCGTGAGGGGAATTCGGGTCCGAGAAAACCCCATTCAGGGTGATTGCGAAGTTCGCCTAAGCGTTCGTTGGTTGGGTCGAGGGGGCGAAAGAAGGCGCTGGGGTCAGCGGTGTGAATGAGGACAGGGATTTGCAGTTCTCCGCAGACTTCCCATATAGGATCCCAGCGAGGATCATCGATTTGGATTAAGGATCCATCTGCATTTCGATATTTCAATCCGAAGTCTTTGAAGAACTTCAAGCCGCTGATTCGTTTCTGTTTTACTTCGGCACGCAGACGCTCAACGATTGAATAGACGAAGTTTGGTTTTTGGCAGTCCCATGACTTTGGTTCATCCGCTTTGCCGGTTCCTTGGAAATCCATGTTGGCGAAGATCACAAATCGATCGCGGTATTTGTTCCAGAGGAAATCGGCGTGTTGCGAGAGTCGCTCTGAGAGTTGACCATCTAGCGAAACACTAACAGCGATACGATTTCGATCCATCATTTCCACGTAACGATCGAGAAGTTCAGGATCGTGCTTGCCTTTGATGAAGAAGTGAGTGTGGACATCGACGACCGGATGCATCGCTTGGAGAACTTCGGTTGTTGTGACTTTCAAGCTAGGAATTCTCTCGGAAGAGCTTGGTATGGCATCATCGATCGGTGCAGTGGTTTGTTTTGAGGTGTCTTGTGCAAGGGAGGGTGTAATGTCGCTGAAAACAAAGAGCAGCGAAAAAGCGCACAGCAGTAGCGTGAGGGTCGACGTGATCGCTTGAAGCCCTTCTTTGAAGCTTGGGTATCGAAAAGAGATCGAGTAGTCGTTCCTCAAGCGAGCGATATCGACTCGTTTGTTCCCGGCGCTGCGTTTGCGAGGTTTGTGCAGACCGTCAACAACATGGATCGGCTGATGCTTTGCCGTGTTGGATGAATGGGTAGTGGATGAATCGGTGATTGGGATAGTGGTTTGCGGGGGTGCAAAGCGGGGTTCTGGCCAGTTCATGTGTTGAGCGATCCATCGGTAGTAATCTCCACGAGTGGGGCTATTGCCATCGCACACGCAGTAGAGTGAATGCACAAGGGAGCCTTGTGAGACCGAGTCGATGACTTCTACGAGGTCATCGACATGGATCAAGTTGAGGATTGAATCGGGGTCGATATCGAGCAGTTCACCGTTGCGGATAGCAGCGAGATTTGGGATTCGGTTCGGTCCGTAGATGCCGCAGGGACGTAGGATCACGTGAGGAAGGATGGATTTAGTGAACCATGATTCAGCAGCGAGGGCGGCGCGGGAGCCGGGTCGGGCTGGTGCGACAGGGGAAGACTCATCGCATAGGGCACCTGGAATTCCGTCCGCAAAGACACCGGTGGTCGAGAGGTAAATCCAGCGGCAAGCGAAATTGATTTGGTTCATTGCACGTTGCAAATTATCGAGCCCTTGAACGTGTTGTTCTTCGGGCGGTTGTCCTTCGGGGACCGCGTGTGAGACGGCTATTAGCAAAGAATTCGAATCACGGTTTGCTTCGCTTGGAGTTGCCTCGCTTGGAGATAGCATGGAGCGAGGTATCTTGTTTTTCCCCAAGGTGTCCAGAATGATTGGTGCGGGGTCGATTTGAGATTTCCAATCCCAGACGATTGGCAGCAATCCTAGTGCCGCGAGCTCTGCGGCTCGCTCGGTGGATCTGGTAATTGCCAGCACAGTGTCCCCTTGATTTCTCCATCGCATAGCGGCTCGTTGGCCGACGTAACCGCATCCGACCACGACTTTTAGAGTGGGGGAAGGCTGGGAATCGCGGGTCGAGTTGAACATGGGCCTTGATTATCCTTTAGAATCGTTACAGACCGATCTGAATCCCAGAATCTTAAGGAACTCGCAGGAAGTTTCTCAAGTTTCTTGTGTGGAAAGGGTTCTATTTTGGGGACTTTTGGCGAATAATCGATCCCATCTGACAAAGATTCGTGGAGGGTTGAATGGTTCCAATGACTTGCAAAGGTTTCCAGCCTGGGGTGTTCTCCGCGAACAGCGCTTTAAAGCGAACTGTTTTGCTTGGGATATCTTGGATTGTTTTTGTAGCTAGTGTTGGAGCCCAGGATGTTTTGCCGGTCGTTGAGGACCCGGTCGTTGAGGACCCGGTCGTTCGGGATACAAAAACCGTTTCGAACGAAGAGGATAGTAGCCTCTTAGGTGGGGCGAATCAGAAGTCCGAAGGAGTGACCTTCGTATCGCTTGATCCTGCCATCGAACGTATTTCTCGTGGAGAAGATCCCAAGACGCTTGCTGATTTGAAGGCGTTGCAGTCGCAACAGTCCAAGGTAGCCGAGAAGATCAATTTGGTCACGGTGAATTTGCAGCATGGAAGCACGCAAGGTAGTGGGGTGATCATCAACGAGGATGGGTTCATCCTAACAGCGGCGCATGTGGCAGGCAGACCAAAGCAACGTATGACCGTCGTCTTGCATGATGGACGGAGAGTCGAAGCGATCAGCATGGGGCTTAATCGCGACTCAGATGCTGGGCTTGTTAGGATTATCAAGAATAGAGATTCCAATGGGAAGCCATGGCCGCATGCTGCGTTGCCATCGGTTGGTGAGCGAGTGCGCATTGGTCAGTGGTGTATCGCTGGCGGGCATCCAGGTGGTTGGATTGCGGATCGGCCGTCGGTGATTCGAGTTGGTCGAATTCTTCGTGTCACCGATTCGACGCTTGTGAGCGATTGCTCGCTCATCGGCGGAGATAGTGGTGGGCCGCTCTTTGATTTACAAGGTAAATTGATCGGGATTCACAGTCGGATTGGGATTGATGTCGATGACAATATGCATGTCCCGATGAATGTGTACATCGAGTCGTGGGATCGATTGGCGAAGGGTGAAGTCTGGGGTGTGCTTCCTGGATTTCAGCCGATTATTGGTGTGACTGCCGATCGTGATTCAGACACAAAGAAGGAATGCATTGTCGGTGCTGTTGCTCCGCGAGGCCCTGCGGCGAAAGCGGGGTTGCTGCCTGGCGACCGAATTGTTCGATTCAACGGCAACGAGGTCGATAGTTTTGATAAACTGAAAGCTGAGGTCAACGCAACAGTTCCTGGTGAGCGGGTCGGCGTTGAGGTGTTGCGAGAAGGAGCCCGTGTCAACTTGAAATTGACTGTGGGTGTTTCCGATGAGCCTTGATTATTTCCGCAACAAGCTTCGTTGTTGCTTTTCCTTTAAGTACTGATCGAGCGACGGATCCAAAGGCTACCATGATGAAGTTCGGGATCGACAAGTTACTGCTTATTGGTTGTTTGGGGGCATGGGGTACGATGCTTGCCGAGCGATCGGATCGGGATCCTCGTTGTTCTAGTGGTACATGTGCTCCAGCTTATCTAGGTGCGAGTGCTAATAGTGGTGCGGGGGCTTGTCCAAGCGGTGCGTGCGACGGAGCATCTTGCTCAAGCGATTCATGTAGCGATGCATGTAGAGGTGCTGAGTGTGGCGCTGAGTGCGGAGCTGATTTCGGGGTAGGCGAAGGAGAATCCAGCGGGGGGAAGAGAGAGTCAGCTCCTCCGGTAAATAAAGAAGCTTGGGTACCGAACCGCGGGGAGAGTTCTGAGCCTGGAAAGATGTCGCAAGCTTGGAAGCAGCTCGTGCAGGAAGGTCAGCGTATGCGAGGCCGCGAGACCAGTTTTCTCAACAGTCGAGCGCAGCAGCGAAGTCAGTATGCAAGCTTGCGAGCGTTTCGAGACGCGATCGGTGAGAGTTGGAAATCGACTGTGCAGATACTTAGCGATTCCAAGCAGGTAGCGCTCGGAGTAATTACACGGGAAGATGGTTGGATTGTCACGAAGTCGTCGGAGGTCCCTGATGCACCGGTAGATGTTCGTCTACATGACGGGACCCGTTTCGAGGGTTCAGTGAAGATTCGTCGGCCGGAGTTGGATCTTGCGTTGATCAAAGTGGAACGCAAGGACTTGCCGGTTATTCGATGGGATACGCAGACGCAAGTGCCATTAGGAGGATGGATTGCGAGTGCTGATTCGCGTTCATTGCCAATTGCGATGGGAGTCGTCAGCGTTAAGAGTCGAACGATACCGAAATCCGATGCGAAGCTAGGTATCAAGCTCACGGTACTTGGTCAAAATCCGCAAGTTGAGAATGTCGTCTTTGGCAGTGGAGCGGATCGTGCGGGGATCAAAGAGGGGGATGCGATTTTGCGAATTGAAGGTGCTGACATGGGGACAGGCCAAGAGGTTCTCAACACATTAATGTCGTTGCCGGCTGGTAAAAGGATTTTGGTGGATGTGGAGCGAGATGGTAAGGAGTTAGCATTTCAGGCGCAGATGATGGATTTAACCCTTTCGATGTTGGATCCAACGGAGATGGAGGTCAATGGGAGTGTATCGGCAAGGTCGACGGGATTTCGAAATGTCATTCAGCATGACACCGTCCTTTCGCCGCAGCATTGCGGGGGGCCATTGATCGATGTGGATGGAAACGTCGTAGGGCTAAACATCGCGAGAGCTGGTAGGGTTTGTTGTTACGCTTTGCCCGCGAATACGGTTGCCAAGGCGATCGGCGAAATGCTTGATACGGTGGTGCGCTCTCAAGAAGAAGCGATCCGCGTTGAGACGCTCAAGCCGGGTTTGGAGCTCGATAACTCAGGATTCGAAATTAAAAACTGAGCGATTGGCTACTTGATTGAGGTTAGGTTCCCCAGCCAAGACATGTTCGGTGGGGGGATCATTCTGGTTGTAGTGTTCATAGAAGAACGGTTGATATGGCAGTTAGCGACGAGCAGTTGATTCGATGGCTTTTGCATTCGGATCAGCGGATACGATCTGCGTCTTTGGATTTGCTTTCGAGCAGTTATTGTTCATCACCTGAGATCTTGAAAAACGTTCAGGAAGTTTGGAATCGCGAGGGTGTGGAAGCCGCGTTTCGGGATTTTCCGCTTATTTCCCATTTGTCGATTCCTGCGGAGAAGGTCGGTGAGATCTTAGCCCGTGCGGCTCAGATGATTGCCGGCCGTAAGTTGACCGATCGAGTTTGTCGTTGTGCCGGAAAATTGCTTGAAGCTCTTTCCGTGGAGCGTGCTTCTACTTTTGCGCCGCACTTAGAGGCAATCCGCAGTTTGAAGCAGGAGTCGAAGATCTTCTTTAGGGTTCCGATTGAATCGATGGAGCTGCGGGCTGCGGCTTTGGAGCGACAAGCGTCGTCACTTCATTTGGATTTTGAAGATGGTCAACCGGCGGATATTGTCATTGCGTTGGAATCGCTTTGGGAACGCGGCGAAGCGGATCGGTGGATTGAACGAGGAATGCAAGCTTGGATCAATTCTTCGGTCGGTTCGGCGAGTGCAAGTCCTTTGGCGGTAGCGGTATTGGAGTTGGTTTCGCGTCACAGTATTCGTGGATACGAAGAGTCCTTGATGGAATTGGTGGATCGCGACGAAGCTTCGGTTGCGGACTTGGCCACGATAGGATTAGTCCGAGGACGCAATCCTCAAACCCAACAGCTAATTGCTGAACGATTTGCAAAGATGAGCAGATCGGGGCAGTTGCGATCCTTGGATTTGATACGGCGGATGCGATTGCCGCAATCTTCTGAGTTGGTCCGATTTCTGCTTCCGTATGGAGTCGACATCACGGTACAGAACGGTGCTCGAAGTGCGGAGGTGATGCTCTTTGATTTCAAATTGTTAGAGGATTGGCTTGAAGCATTTCTTTTGCTTGATGAGACCTCTGTGCAGCGTTTGGAGTATGCCATACCGATTGTCTTGCCGTTAGCGCAAGAAGTTTCGGCATCGGACTGGCCGCGAATCAAGAGCTTGTTGCTAATGAGGCTCGGTCGCGGGTTTGAGATAGAGTATAGCGTGTGATCATGAGACGAGTATTGTTAGCGATTGAGTCGACATGTGACGAGACGGCGGCTGCGTTGATTGACGAGTCGGGTGCGGTGCTCGGAGAGAGTGTCGCTACACAAGAGGAGTTTCATCGCGAGTTTGATGGGGTGGTTCCCGAGATCGCAGCCAGAGCGCACTTGGAACGGATCGTCCCTGTGATTGACATGGCGATGAGAAGTTCATCTGTTCGAGTCGACGAACTCGTAGCGATCGCCGTAGCGACATTTCCTGGTTTGCCAGGATCGTTGCTGGTCGGATTGTCGGCAGCCAAAGCCCTCGCCTTGGCATGGGGTAAACCTTTGGTGGGAATCAATCACATCCAAGCCCATGTGTATGCATGTGGGATTGGGCGGGAGCCGATTTATCCTTGCGTCGGTTTTGTCGTCAGTGGTGGGCACACATCGTTGTACCGATGTGACGATCCGATCACATGGGAGTATTTAGGAGGAACGATCGATGATGCGGCAGGTGAAGCGTTTGATAAAGTAGCGGTAATGCTCGGGTTGCCTTTTCCGGGTGGGCCGGAGCTATCGAAGTTAGCTCAAGGGGGGGATTCGAAAGCAGTTCGTTTTCCGCGACCGTTGCTCGATGATTCTCATCGGCTGGATTTCAGTTTCTCGGGATTGAAGACTGCGGTGCGTTACAGGATTTCGGGGGTTGGCAAGTCCAGTACTTTGCGGGATGCCGCAGGTGTAAAGGAAGTTCCGGAATTGCTCGGGTCACAGGAAAAAGCAGATATCGCGGCGAGTTTCGAACAAGCCGTTATCGATTGTTTAGTGGGTAAGGCGATTTTGGCGGTAAAGGCAACGGGATTGAATCGGTTATGCATCGGTGGTGGGGTGGCAGCGAATCAGAAGTTTCGCAGTCAAATCACCGCAGCTTGTGCATCGCGAAAGATCGAATTGGTAATCGCCAAGCCCCAATGGTGTACCGATAATGCAGTCATGGGAGCTTTGGCTTGGGAGAAAATCCGGCGCGGGCAATTCGATACTCTTGAGCTCGATGCGCAGCCTGGTTTAGTCCGCCCAGAAATATCCCGACCGAAGAATAAGCAACAGGGGTAATTCCTGGATCGTTGTTGCGGGACGGATGCAAGAAAAAGTGTTCCTGGAAATCCGAAAGTTAGTCGATTGGGTCAGGAATAGAGTACACTGAGGTTGAGAGACACGCCCTGAGTCATTGGCGGTTCGTTTCCACCGACGATCGCCCCCTCCTTTGACGGTCTTCCTTCCAGGTTCTCCCTCCCTTCCCAGTTTCCCCTCAACTAACCTTTCGTTGAACGCAGCGTGTT
>CAIJIZ010000121.1 GCA_903820735.1 uncultured Pirellula sp. | reverse complement strand
TTGTTGATAGCCAAGAGCAAAGATGAAGTGCAGAGTTCGATTGGCGAGGGGCGTTACGGTCGGGACTTGTCGCCGTTTTTGTGGGTGATCTTAGCGATGATGGTAATGGCTGAGCAAACCATGTCGAGTCGATTTTATGGATCGCGTGGGAAGGGGAAAGCCTAATGGAGTGGAGCCTCTCGCCGGTTTTTGGCAGTTATGCGATTGTGGGGTTGATTGCGGCTGGACTATTTTTTGTCTGGTTTGTGATGACCGATTCCCAAGGCTTGAGTCTTTGGCAGCGGACGGTTCTCCGAGCGCTGCGATTGTTAATGATCCTCGTTCTGCTGTTAGCGATTCTCAAGCCTGGGTTGAGTTGGACGAGGCAGCGGGAGCCGAGTGGAACCGTTGCGGTGCTTATGGATAAATCGTCAAGCATGCAGTTGGGATCCGGTGAGGGGGCCAAGTCGCGGTGGGACCAGCAACTCGAGCTTTGGAATACCCTGTGGAGCAACCGCGACCAGCTTGGTAAACAGGTTAAGCTTTCTCCGTTTCTATATGATTCGCAGCTTCAGCCGCTTGGAGAGTTTGACCTTGGGGAGCAATCCAAGGCGCCGGTATTGCCGCAGCGAGCCGAAGGGGTCAGTACGGACATTGGAGGCCCGTTGGGGGGCGTTGCGAATGGCTCGTATTCCAATCCTTTGATGGCCGTGATTTGGATGGGAGACGGAGCGCAGACGCTGAGTCCATCGAAGGCCGATCCGCAGCAGGTGGCAAGGCAGTTCGCAAGACAGGACATCCCGATTTATTTCGTTGGGATTGGGCCTCGCGGGGATAGCGATCAAGCCAGAGATTTGGGTGTTGAGGGGGTGCCCGAGCAACTCGATGCTTATACCAAGAATCAGATTTTCGTGCGGGGGATGCTTCATGCTCGAGGAGCTAGCAATCGCGATATTGCGATCACAATGAAGATCGTTGCGAAGGATGGTAGCAAGCGGTTGGTCGACCAGACCGTGGTGCGTCCGACCAAGTCAGATCAGAGCCTGTCGTTTCAGATACCGTTGATTGCGCCTGATGTTGGGTCTTATGAGTTGCAGATCGAAGCCGAGCCGCTTGAGGGGGAAGGGGTTCTTGAGAATAACCGCATCACTTCGTATTTGAATGTACGGGGTGGTGGGGCACGCGTTCTTTATATTGAAGGTGAGCCGAGAACGGAGGCGAAGTTCATCGCCAATGCGTTGCTTGAGTCGCCCGACATGCAAGTCGATCGGCTATGGATTGCGAGAGAGCCCGTTCAGAAGTGGCCTGTAGATCTCGCGCAGCGCATCGGCAACGGGGTCTATGATTTGTTTATCCTCGGAGATTTAGATGCGAGTGCCATTGGCCAAGTTGGCAGCAAGTTGCTTGCGGATCAAGTCGCACGCGGGGCGGGTTTGATCACGCTTGGTGGATTTCATACGTATGGTCCGGGTGGTTGGAATCAGACGGCGCTTGCCGACGTATTGCCGATTGCGATGGGAGAGCGGACTCGGCAACCTCTCGATGGCCCGATCGACTTGAGAAATCACTACGCGGGGCCGGTGCCGTTGATTCCCGTTGCAAACGATCGGTTGCTGCAGCTTGGGGAGCCCGGCGAAGACACCGCAGCATTGTGGCGGGAGTTTCGTCCGTTGACCGGAGCGAATCGTTGGGAGGGGATTAAAAACGTGCCAGGTGTCAAAGTGCTCCTGACCGGCAATGCCGTTCAGCCTTTGATGGTCACTGGGATTGCGGGGCAAGGGAGGGTGATGAGCTTAGCTTTCGATTCCACATATCAGTGGCTAAGGCAAGGGAAGGGTAAAGAGTTCAAGCAGTTTTGGCGTCAGGTAGCGTTGTGGGGATTGCGACGCGAGGCGGTGGAAGAGGGGTTGCAGCTCTCGATGAACCGTCGTCGACTGTTATTGCAGCAGCCAGCCGATGTGGTAGCCAACTGGATTCCCGGCAGCGCGCAGACACAGATGCCGAAAAACGTATTTCTTCGATTGTGGAAATTCGAGGAGTCTCAGCAGGAAGACGTCCCTGCCAAGGAGATTGAAATAGGAGAGTTTCCGCTTTCGGCTCGAGATGCGACGAGTATGCGGGCAGCGTTCAACGGGTTGGCGACACCTGGACGTTATGAATGGCGTGCAACGACCATTGGGACTGGCGGAAAAGGGCTTGAGTCGCGATTGCCATTTGTGGTGATCGACCAGAGTGTCGAGACGATGCAACCGTTACCCGATTGGCAACTGCTTGGTCAGTTATCGAAGCTCAATGAATCAGCGGGGGGTGAGTTGCTAAATCCTGACCAAGGGGCTGAGATTTTGAGGAAATTGATCGAGCGACGTCGGCAAGCTACCGAGACCGCGATTGAATCGTTTCGGTTGGGGGAGACCGCAGTCGATTCTTGGTTGCAGTTTCTCGCTTTAGGAGTTTTATTCGTTCTACAGTGGGGGCTTCGCAAGCGTTGGGGAGTTCCTTAATCCACCCCAAGTCCGAGTCAGAAACATCCAGGATTCCGGTTGGCTGGCTGCCAGACCACGAAATCGAGCAAACAACGTGGAGTTGAAAAACCTCAAAAATTCCGTTTGGAATTTCCGGAGAAACAGCGAATCGAAAAACCAAGGTGGATCGGAAAAATCTCCCGAGCGACACGAAATTCTCCAAAACTTTTTCAATAAGGTTGTTAGCAAACCCGAAACAACAAGCTTGGGCGTCGAAAGAAATCAATGAAACCGAGGGTAACGCTGAGGGTTTTCCGGCTGATTTAGGACGGAAAAAAGCGTGCCATTCCAAAATTTTGACCCTTGCAGAACACTGGGTTTGTTGGGTACACTTCTCCCCTTCCTAGACCGACTGTGGGGAAAATTCCGGGCAAACCAACGGAATTCCTACTTAGTCGGCCCCTTATTTTTTCGTTAAATCCTGTCTGGTTAACGGTTTAGAGGTAGGCAAGCATGCCGCGATTGCTCGGTGTTGACATTCCTAATGACAAGCAGGTCGTATACTCGTTGCAGTACCTTTATGGTGTTGGTCCATCCATCGCCAGGCAAGCCTGCGTCAATACGAAGATCGACCCGACCAAAAAAGCGAGAGAACTTGACGAAGACGAATTGAGTCGTTTGGCAAGTCTATTGGAGCGAGACTTTACAGTTGAAGGTCCGCTTCGCCGCCAGATTGGCCAGTCGATTCACCGCTTGCGTGAAATCAAGTGTTACCGTGGCATGCGTCACAAACTTGGTTTGCCTGTACGTGGTCAACGAACGCGAACAAATGCTCGTACTCGAAAGGGTCCGAGGAAGACGGTTGCGGGCAAGAAGGGGGTCAAGGATCTCCGTTAGTAATTGCCGCGGGTGGTCCTCAAAGGCTGCTCGTGGGATTACGTTGGAGTTCCTCCGATCGTTGGGCCTCGATTTAATCGCGGCTCTTGCGGCGAACGTCTGGTTGGTTTCGGATGCACGGATAGCAGACGCTTAGCTATGGCAACCACTTTTCGGGTGCTAAAGGCTGGCGAGTGTGAGTGGAAATCAAGAAGTCTGCGGAGCGGTGTCTCGGCGGGCAAGTTGTTTTGAAGCGATTGAGATAGAGACGGTTTAATAGATCGAAACGGCGCGGAAGAATGGCAAAGCAGCAAGCAAATAAAGACGCGAATAACAAACGTCGTAAGGTTCGACGCAACGTTAGCTCGGCAATCGCCTTTGTGAAGGCGACTTTCAACAACACCCAAGTGACGATCACGGATACCCGTGGTGATACCCTGTGTTGGGCAAGTGCGGGAACTTGCGGGTTCAAGGGCTCGCGGAAGAGCACACCGTTCGCTGGCCAGATGGCAGCCCAACAGGCTGCTGAGAAGGCAGCGAAGTTCGGCGTGAAGGAAATTGAAGTACGAGTCAAGGGTCCTGGTTCCGGTCGCGAATCCGCGATCACTGCACTTCAAGCAGCGGGGATTACAGTCAAGCAGATCGAAGACACCACTCCGATCCCCCACAACGGTTGCCGTCCTCGCAAGAAGCGTCGGGTATAATCCCGGGCGGTTCCGGCAGTCGCACCTTATTGAATTCAACGGTTTGGTTTGTATCGGGAGATTTTAATTATGCACGTAAGATGGCGCGGTTTAGAGTTGCCGAGTCAAGTCTCGGTAGAGCGATCGACACTGAGCTCAACATACGGCAAATTCACTGCTGAGCCTTTCGAGCGCGGCTTTGGTGCGACCATCGGCAACAGCCTTCGTCGTGTCTTGCTGTCGAGCTTGGAAGGTAGTGCGATCACCCAGATCAAGATCCGTGGTGCTCAGCATGAGTTCAGCTCCATTCCTAACGTCCTAGAGGACGTGACCGAAATCGTTTTGAACGTGAAGTCCTTGGTTGTTAAGAACCATAGCGACAACACCCGCGTTTTGACGGTCATGCGATCGAAAGCCGGTCCAATCACCGGTGCAGATGTCCAAACCGATTCAGACGTAGAGATCATCAACAAAGATCACGTTATCGCGACGCTCACTGGCGACGCCGATTTCATGATGGAAATGGTCGTCGAAAACGGCCGCGGCTACGTCGCAGCTTCAGAACAGAACACTGGGGACCACGAGATTGGGATTATCCCAGTCGACGCTGTCTACAGCCCAGTTGTTCGCGTTCGCTACACGATTGAAGAAACACGCGTTGGTCAAAAGACCAACTACGACCGACTGATCATCGAGATTTGGACTGATGGGTCGTTGGCTCCTGAATTGGCGATGGTCGAAGGTGCCAAGATTCTTCGCAAGCACCTCAACCCATTCGTACAATCCGGTGAGCTAGGTCGTCAGGTACACGCCGTTGCCCGTGGTGGCCCCGGTAGTGCGGAAGCTCAACTAGAGTCCAAGCTCAATATGCTTGTCAACGACTTGAAACTGTCGGTTCGTGCTAACAACTGTTTGGAAAGCGAAGGAATTCGTTACGTGCGAGACCTCGTACAGCGAACCGAAGACCAGCTTTTGGAAGTACGTAACTTCGGCGAGACAACGTTGACCGAAGTAAGAGAGAAGCTCACCGGCATTGGATTGCATCTCGGAATGCGTATCCCTTCGTCGATGCGTTAAGTTTGGAATCATATACTTTTCGGTAGCCCTCGAATGCTGCTGGCTCCGAAACAATTCATTATCAACAATCAATTCATTTAGCGAACCCCTGAGACGTAATCATGAGGCACCTTAGAAAAGGCCGAGTACTCGGACGAAGCCCATCGCACCGCAAGGCACTGTTTAGTAATTTGGCCTCCGCCATCTTCTTGACAGAACGTACCTTCACGGAACTCGATGCCAACGCTCCTAAAGTTCCAGGACGGATTATCACGACTCTCGAAAAGGCAAAAGAAATTCGCCCAATCGTTGAGAAGTGCATTACGATCGCCAGGAAGGGGCTCGCAGCGGAAAAGGCTGCAGAAGCTTTCGCTACCACCGCTGAACGTGGCACCGATGCTTGGAAAGAATGGCGTAAGAGCGATTCTTGGCAAAAGTGGTGCGATGCACGCTCCCCTGGAGTTACTGCACGTCGCCGTGTTCTTTCGATGATCAAAGACAAGACCGCAGTTCGCGTATTGTTCGACACCGTTGCTCCACGCTTCATGGATCGTCCGGGTGGATACACCCGCATCATGCGACTTGCTAAGCCTCGCGTTGGCGATGCTGGTACTCGTGCGATTCTCGAGTTCGTTGGAAAGAACGATCGCGTGAAGCAAGAAGCACAAAAGCCATCCTTCGAGTAGGCTTCGATTAATTGCAAAGCATAGCTGTATTAAGGCTGGCCGTTTGGTCAGCCTTTTTTTATTTAATTATTGCCGACCGATGAGGTTAGAAGCAATTCCTGCAAGCACCACGCGGTTTGCGCTACGCGGCTTTCATTAGACCTATTCGCAGTTAGCGCACGCGGCCAGGTGACCCAAGCGGAGCCGCGCAAGCGGCCCGGTGACCGGGGCAAAATCCCTTCAATACTCGTGTAACGCAAAAACCATAGCGTTGTAGGGCTTATTTGGTTCGACGTTCGGATGGAGTTGGACCGTGTACGCCAAACACCGGGCGGCTTGCGCCGCTCCGCTACAGTTACCGGCGTGGCTTGCGCCACACTGCTTTCAATTTAGCATGCGAGGTCAATCACCGGGCGGCTTGCGCCGCTCCGCTACAGTTACCGGGGGGCTTGCTCCGTTCCGCTTGGATTACCGTGGCGGTTTGCGCCGCATCGCTTTCATTGGCCCATGGGATTAAACTTTTGGCATTTGCCTGCCGCTGGATTGCAAATAGGCATGTTTCGAATAAGTCCTTTCGTAATAATGGAGTGAATTGAAATCCCTACCACCGGTTGTTTTATAAGTCCGGCGATAGAGGCAAGTCCACCATCGAACAGTTACGTTTCCCAATGACTCAGAGAGACTCAGTGATAATGCAAAGTGAACTTCAAGGACGTATTCGGGAACGTATCCACATTCTCGATGGTGCCATGGGTACCATGATCCAGAAGCTCAATTTGGATGAAACTGCTGTTCGCGGAACGCGATTTGTGGATCACCACAAGGACTTGGTGCGTTTCAGTGATCTACTGTGCATAACGCGTCCGGATGACATCAGTGACATCCATTATGCGTACCTCGAGGCGGGGGCTGATATCGTTGAGACCAATTCGTTTGGTTCATCTCCAATTGGGATGGGTGAATTGGATTTGCCTTTGGAGTTGGTACGTGAATTGAATTATGCTGCGGTTGATTGCGCGAGGAAGGCAGTTGATCGAATTCGCAAAATCGATCCTTCGCGTCCGCGATATGTAGCAGGAAGTATTGGTCCGACCACCAAGCAGCTTGCGATTAGCACGAAGGTTGAGGATGCAGCGAATCGGGACGTTGACTTCCTAGAGATGGTTGCAAGTTACAAAGTGCAAGTGGCGCACCTAGTAGAAGCCGGAGCGGACTTACTGCTTCCTGAGACCGCGATCGATACATTGAACTTGAAGTCCTGTTTGTATGCGATCAGCGAGTATTTTGCTGAGACAGGTCGGCGCATCCCGGTGATGATCAGCGCCACCTTCGGTGAGGGTGGTCGAACGTTTGTCAGCGCGCAGACTGTCGAAGCGTTTTGGAATTCGATCAGCCATTTTCCGATGCTCAGTGTTGGTATGAACTGCGCGATGGGACCGGACATTATGCGTCCGCACCTTGAAGAACTTGCACGCGTCAGCGATGCGGCCATCTCTTGCCATCCAAATGCTGGGTTACCGAATTCCTTCGGCGAGTATGACTTGACTCCATCTCGAATGGCTGACTACATCGAGGACTTTGCACGCAATGGATGGTTGAATATTGTTGGTGGATGTTGCGGATCGAATCCGCATCATATCCGTGCAATTGCCGATCGTGTTCGCGGAATTCAGGCAAGGGGAGAAGTCGAGCCGATTATATGGACCCGGCTCAGTGGCCAAGAAGCCACGACGTTGCGTCCCGAGACGCAGTTCACCATGGTCGGTGAGCGCACGAACGTGACAGGTTCGCGAGCTTTTGCGAATTTGATTCGGAACGACAAATATGAAGAGGCCGTTGAAGTTGCGAGGCAGCAAGTTCAGAACGGAGCGACGATTATCGACATCAACATGGACGATGCATTGCTTGATGGAGCGGAAGCCATGACTCGCTATTTGCGGCTGATCGCCGGTGATAGCATTGCCGCGTCGGTTCCGGTCATGATCGACTCCTCGAAATGGGAAGTCCTCTTAGCGGGGTTGCAGAACGTTCAAGGTAAAGCCATCGTCAATAGCATCAGCTTGAAGGACGGCGAAGACGAGTTCTTAAAGCGAGCTGGGATCATTAGGCGTTACGGTGCTGCGGTGGTTGTCATGGCCTTTGACGAGCAAGGTCAAGCGACGGAGACGCTTGAGAAAGCCCGTATCTGCAAGCGAGCTTACAAGTTGCTCACGGAGCAAGTGAAGTTCCCGCCGCAGGATATTATCTTCGATCCGAACATTTTGACCGTAGCAACGGGAATTGAAGAGCACGACAACTATGCCGTGAATTTCATTGAAGCTTGTAAGTTGATCAAGCAAGAGTGTCCAGGAGTAAGAATCTCAGGTGGTGTTAGCAATATCAGTTTCTCATTCCGAGGAAATGATGTTGTTAGAGAAGCGATGCATTCTGCTTTCTTGTATCATGCGATCCAAGCTGGAATGGACATGGGGATCGTCAATGCAGGTCAGCTTGCGGTCTACGAAGACATCCCCAAGGATATGCTTGAGCGTGTCGAAGACGTACTACTGAATCGCAGGTCGGACGCGACAGAGAGAATGCTTGCGTTCGCAGAAACCGTCAAAGGATCTGGAACGAAGAAAGCCAGTGGAGAGAATCTTGAATGGCGTGAAAAGCCCGTCCGCGAGCGACTTAAACACGCGCTGATTCATGGCATTGATAAGTTCATCGAAACCGATACGGAAGAGGCTAGAGTTGGTTGCAAGCGATGCTTAGAAGTCATCGAAGGGCCATTGATGTCCGCGATGAGTGTCGTTGGCGATTTGTTTGGGGCAGGGAAAATGTTCTTGCCACAAGTCGTCAAAAGTGCGCGTGTAATGAAGAAGGCTGTTGGATACTTGCAACCTTTCATGGAGAAAGAAAAGGAAGAAGCTGGGCTTGAAGGTCAAGCGTTCCGCGGAAAGGTGTTGATGGCGACGGTCAAGGGGGACGTTCACGACATCGGTAAGAACATTGTTGGTGTGGTGCTGGGTTGCAACAACTACCAAGTGATCGACCTAGGAGTGATGTGCTCGTGCGAGAAGATTCTCGATGAAGCTCGCAAGCATGGTGTTGATGTTATCGGGCTTTCGGGGTTGATTACACCGAGTCTTGATGAGATGACCCACGTCGCGAAAGAGATGCAGCGAACGGGAATGAAGATACCTTTGCTCATCGGTGGCGCAACGACATCTGCGAAACATACCGCAGTGAAAATTGCACCTTATTATCATGAACCGGTTGTTCATGTGCTTGATGCATCACGTTGCGTCGGTGTCGTAGAGTCTCTGTGTAGCGAAGAATCAAAGCCGAAGTACGTAAGCGATAACTTGCAGTTGCAGGAAGAGCTTCGCTCAAGCTACGAGGCAAGGCAAGCGAAGCTTGTTCCGTACGCTCAAGCGAAAGAGAAAGCGTTTGCGACTGACTGGACATCCGTTCGGATCGACACGCCGAGCTTTTTAGGGGCAAAGGTGCTTCGGGAATACTCGCTTGAAAAAATTGCAAAGTACATCGATTGGTCCCCATTCTTTATGGCTTGGGAACTCCGAGGGAAATACCCGAAGATCTTCAGTGACCCCGTCGTTGGAGAGGAAGCCAAGAAGTTGTTTGATGATGCGAACAAGATGCTTTTTGATTGCATCGCAACGCGATCATTGAAGGCGAATGCGGTGTATGGGTTTTGGCCCGCAGCATCTATCGGTGATGATGTGGTGCTCTTTACCGATGAGTCCCGCAGCACCGAACTGACACGCTTCCATTTCTTGAGACAGCAATGGGAACGCAAGGGCCAGAACGACTTCCGGAGTTTGGCCGATTACATTGCACCTCTGGAGTCAAACCGAAAAGATTATCTCGGTGCCTTTGTCGTCACTACAGGGATTGGCGCTGATGAGTTAGCCAAGGCGCACGAAGCGAAGCACGATGATTACTCAGCGATTATGATCAAGGCAATCGCCGATCGTCTTGCGGAAGCTTTTGCAGAGCTGTTACATGAGCAAGCTCGTTTGGATTGGGGATACGGGATCGAGGAGCGATTGACTAACGAAGAGTTGATCGACGAGAAGTACCGTGGCATTCGACCCGCCCCCGGATATCCAGCTTGCCCGGATCATACCGAAAAGCGAATTCTATTTGACTTGCTCGACGCCAAAGAGCAAATTGGAGTATCGTTAACCGAGTCTTTTGCGATGTGGCCAGCGGCAAGCGTCAGTGGGTTCTACTTTGGGCATCCACAATCGCGGTATTTCGCTGTCGATCGGCTTACGAAAGATCAGGTAGAAGATTATGCCAAGCGAAAGGGGGAGCCGCTGGCACAAATCGAACGCTGGCTCGCCCCGAACCTTGGGTATGAACCATCATGACAGCCCTTGCGATAGCAATGATTTTTTTCATTGCTGCTTTGGTAGTCTTTGCAATTGACTTGATGATCCCTACTGGTGGTGTGCTGATCGCCGTCACTGGTTTGCTTGCATGCGTTGCGGTCTTTTTTGCGTTCAAGCATTCGCCGACAAGCGGATGGTGGATGCTGATCGCTTCGCTGGCCATGATTCCGCTGATGCTCATGGTGTTGATCTACATTTGGCCGAAGACACCATTTGGTCGAAGGATCATAGCGACACCGAATCGAGCTGATTCGTTTACTTGGTCCGACTCAGCCTTGGTTTCGGATCCGAAGAAGCTCATCGGGGCTTTTGGGACGAGCGAAACGGAGTTTTTACCGCATGGGATGGTGAAGATTGGTGAGCAGGTTTACGAGGCGATCAGTGCGGCTGGGCCGATTGAACCTGGCACGCCCGTGCGAGTCGCCAAGCTTGATGTGGGGCGATTAGTTGTTGTTCCGTGGCAACATCGCAACGAATCAGATTCGCCGATGTCGGCAACCTCGAACTTGGATCGTTCGAGCCAAGAGTTGGGACTTGACTCGCTCGACTAGCGTTCAGAGTTGAGTATCGAGAAGGATCGCGGGGATCGTTACTTCTTGGATTCGGCTTTGTCCGATCCTTTTTCAGTAGGAAAGCCGGCTTTGACCAGTTCGTCATATCCGGGTTTGAGAGGGCGGACGTCATAGCCGTACTTCTTTAGTATTTTCGCAGCTCGGAGCGAACGATACCCAACGGCACAATGGGTGTAGATGATCTTCTCTTTCGAGAGTTTTTCGGCGACTTGTTCCTCAGTGATTTTTTCTTGAAGTTCACGCCAAGGCAGGAGGACTGCTCCTTGGACATGCCCTGCGTTCCATTCGACCAGATCGCGGACATCAACGATCACCGCTTTTTTTTCCTCGACCCGTTCGCGAATAGTGGTTAGGGTGTCTTTAGTGTGCTCTTTTGGTTCTAGGTTTCTGTCGTCTGCTTGGGCGGTAGCGAGCAAGATTCCGAGGGTGCTGACAGCGAGGCAAGCGACAGACAAGATTGTGGTACGGTTCATTATCGGT
>CAIJIZ010000120.1 GCA_903820735.1 uncultured Pirellula sp. | reverse complement strand
GTTTGGCGGAATAAGGAAACTTCCAGCGGCTTCGGTGAACTCTGTTCCTCCAGTTCCACCTCGGCAGTCACATGGATCGATTTGAGGGCTACCGAAAGCCCACCAATCCATGCCTTGGCCATCTTTTGAGAAGTCCGGATCGGTGCGTGATTCTCCAAGGAGAACCGTGCCAGTGAGCCCGTCATTAATATCGCGAAATCGTACTTGGCTACATCCGTAACCTGTGCCATCGAGATTCATCTCTTCGAAGGATTGGGTACCTGATATGGTTCGTGTCGACGCGTCGTCGGAACTGACGCGACTGCCACCGTTTACTCGATAGCTGATCGGAATTCGTCGCTCGATCCCGTTGTAGTTAGCGGGTTCCAAATTCGGGCAGCTCGGACACTGAAAGGATGAGACGACTGTTTGACAAGCGCGGTAATTGGGGCTTAGTGGATTGTCCCAATTTCCGATCCCGGTTTCCTGAAACAAGAGGGTATTGTAAAGGGATTGCTGTTCGATTTGAGGAAGGATCGCGGCGCTCCACAACGCACCGTGGTTCGTCCAACCTGATGGTAGCCGCTTGAAGGCAGCTTCGTAATTCATCATGGCCAGCGAGAGTTGTCGTGTATTGCTCGAACAACTCATGCGCCTCGCTGCCTCCCGTGCAGCTTGCACGGCTGGCAAGAGCAACCCGACTAAAATACCAATGATGGCGATCACGACGAGGAGTTCCACGAGAGTGAAAGCCGACCTTGGTAGTCGGACATTGTTCGGGTTCCAACCAACACTACGATTCCTAGTCATCAAAACAAACATCCCTTTTGCGAGTCACCTTCGTTGTGCGATAGACCTAACCTAGGTCTACGAATGTGAAGAAAAGGGTATCAATTCCTAATCAATTAGGGTTAAGGAAGGATGAAGAGTCCATGAAGGGTATGTGAGCAAGGCAAAAAGCAATCCACGATTACTCATTCTCGATAGCGTAATACAATTTGCTCAATACAGATGGCTACATGCACAGTTCTACCTGTGCTATTGCGGCTGTTGTGTGCCTTGCAGAATCTCGATGGCGTTGTCGAACGCCTCTCCGCGACCGACGAGAAGTGAGATCGGTTCCTGAGTAATCGGGTGTCTAAAGTCTAGTCGCATGGCGGTGAGCATCATCCGATAGATACCAGTTCGCTCGTAGAACATTTGATTCCAGCGATGATCACCATGGCGATGATCCCCGATGATCGGATGCCCGATGTAGTTCAAGTGCCGTCGGATTTGATGCCATCGACCTGTCTCAGGTCGAATCTCGAGCAGCGCGAACCGGGATGTTTCGAAACCAGATGCGGGCCAAGGGACCTCGAACTGCTTTAAACACCGAAAATGAGTTACCGCCTCTTGGCCCTCATGCAATCCACTCTCCCGCTCTTCGAAGTACTTCGGGTGTAGCAACGGCCGATCAACCCGTAACTCCGAAGGCATATACCCCCTGACAAGCGCTTGATAGTGCTTGATGACTCGGTGCGCCATAAATTGCTCGCCGAGTCTCGATGCGACTTGGGAATTCGTCGCCATGAGGATCAAGCCTGCGGTTGGGCGATCAAGTCGATGAATCGGGTAGAGGAATTGACCAAGCTGGTCTCGAAGGGCTTGAAGGAGGACTGGTTCATCTTCAAGGGTATTCGCGCCGCGATGGACCATCAGTCCGGCCGGTTTGAACACGGCGACTAAATCCTCGTCGCGGTAAATCACTTCGATCGGTTGCTCAAGTCCTTCGACGATAAAATCCTGGCTACTTTTCATCGAAACTCCAAGCTTTTCTCAGGATCGCTGTTCTGACGTGCGTTACCGATGGGGATCGCTTTATTTTCCCCGATTTTTTGTTAAGATTCTTCGGAAATAGGGAAGAATATCGAGCCATACTATCCTCTCGATTTCTTTGACCTTTCATCATCCATGGGATCCTCACCGGCCCTTATGTGACCGATCCTAACGTGCAACCCCTGCAATGCTTCAAAATCTCCGCAAACTTCAACTGACCGAGCAGCAGCGAAATGGAATGCGCGCTGCCGGCAAGTTCAACGCCCAACTCATGGACTACATCCGAGAGCACGTGCGGGCCGGAATCACCACTTCCGAAATCGATCGGCTTGTGCATGAATACACGATTTCGCACAAGCATACTCCAGCTACGCTTGGATACCTAGGGTATTCGAAGAGTTGCTGCACCAGTGTCAACGAAGTGATCTGCCATGGCATCCCGAACGACTACGAGCTCAAGGAAGGGGACATCGTCAATGTCGACATCACGAGCATTGTCGATGGATGGCACGGAGATCAAAGCGAAACGTTTTTGATCGGACAAGTCACCGATTCGGCACGCGCGGTCACGCAGTGCGCTTTTGATGCAATGCATCGCGCAATCGCAGCGTTGACCCCCGGATGCCCTGTGAGTGTGATCGGAGAAAATGTAGTAGCGGAAGCTGAGAAATGGGGATTTTCTGTTGTACGTGAATATGTTGGACACGGTCTAGGACGACGATTCCATCAGTACCCAAACGTCCCCCACGTGCCAGACCGCAAAAGTCGGCAAGACCCGTTGCTTCCCGGCATGTGCTTTACTGTCGAACCAATGATCAATGCCGGTACCCGCTTCACGAAACTCGATACCCGCGACAACTGGACGGTCAGAACCCGCGACGGCAGCCTCTCCGCTCAATTTGAACACACGATCTTAATGACCGAAACCGGCCCCGAAATCTTGACCTCCACCACCAATGGACCAAAGCCCGGTCACAAGTTCTAAGGTCATCTCAAAGAGCAGCGGCGCGCGACCTCTCCCAATCTTGGGATAGCCCCCATCCACCCTGCTCCCCTCTGCACTGCACACCTCTGCACTGCACACCTCTGCACTGCACACTTCTGCACCTGCCTGCCTCCATTCCTGCCTATCTCTACACCTCTCCTATCTATCCTGTCTCTCCTATCTCTGTGCCTCTGTGCCTCTGTGTTTCCC
>CAIJIZ010000119.1 GCA_903820735.1 uncultured Pirellula sp. | reverse complement strand
TATACCAACAGGCCGACGCCTCAAAACGTCGGCCTGTTCGCGTTTCTGGCCCTTGTTTTCCCAGCGCTTCGCGAGTTTCTAGCCTCTCGAACTCTCCCCATCGCGACCACTCTCCGGTAATCGGCGCGAATCCTCGGCGGAGCGTTCTCTCCCGTTCGCCACCCGACTCACGGATGCTATCATTGCCGTTGTCTGCTCAATGCTTTGATGGCGGGATCATTCAAAGACGAAAACCGGGAGTCGAAGTTGCGGACGGGATACTGTTACGAAGAAATAACTTCACCAAAATCGGGTAAGGATGCCCGTTTCCGGGCACCCTCCCCACACCACCTAGCATGCGGGTCCGCACTAGGCGGTTCCACGAAGATGAGCAAGTTCTGCCCAGAGGGTTTTCAGACTCAAGACACCCTGCGAAGCTAACCAATCATTCGTCATCCCGACACCACTTGCGATCGTCTTGGCCATATGCCAAGGTCCTTTGCGACTCTTGCCGTGTCGGATCGCTTGCCTACGGGGTACATGCATCGCGATGAGTTCCCGGATGCGTGTGCGAACATGTCGCCAGCGCTTCCAGTAACAACAGCGAATGCGTCTCCGGATCCACTGTTCCAAGCTTGCGAACAGTTTCAATTGAGAGGCAAGTGCAAAGTACCCCATCCATCCTCGCACATAGCGCGCGAGTTCCTGCAACCGGTGATCCATCGAGATTCCGCGGCTACGCCCGGTGATCTCACGGATACGGTGCCTGAAACGATGGATGGACTTCTGCGACACGTTGATCGTCGTTCGGCTACCTACGAAACGGAACCCGAGATATTCGAGTTCCTCCGTAGTAACGAGTCGGCTCTTCTCCAAGTTCACAACAAGGTGAAGCTTGCTTGTCAGATAACGATGGACCGATGCAAAGACTCGTTCTGCGCTGCGCTTTGTCCTCGTGAAGATCACGAGTCGAGTAGCCCGGGGGAATTGCACCCCCAGGCCCTCACGGAACCGGACGGGAACCTCTCGGCTCATCCGGCTCTTATTGTCCAGTCGCAGGTCGAATCCCATGTGACCATAGCACGAACAAGTCCGGTTCCTTGTGAGCAACACGGCCCAACCAGTGGACGGCTTGCCGTTGATGGTAGCGAAACCGTTTGAACTTGCGGCGCACCCAGTACACAAGACTGCGTTCGAGGCTCCGCAGGACAGGTGTCAACGCCGAAGGATAAAACTTCGCGTAGTAATTCACCCAACCACGCACGAAAGGGTTCACGAATTGAGCAATCTCTTCAAGACTTTGGTTATTACGACTTGCACCGATCCGCCACGATCGAATCGTTTCGCGGATGGAGTTAGCCGCCTTGGTGCTCACCCCCGGGAGAAAGCTTATGAAAAGTTTGCCCCGACGGTTCTTGGCGCGACGTGGACGAAACGTGTAACCGAGAAAATCGAACTTGGTATGTTCATGATCACCGCGTCGATCATCGTCTTTGCAGTACACGATCTTGGTTTTCTCCGGATGGAGTTCCAATCCGCAACTGAGTAGACGTGTTCGAATTGCTTCGAGCAGCTTTTCCGCCTCTACGAGACTTCGAGCATGCACTACCGCATCATCGGCATAGCGCGCGAATTGAACGTCTGGGAAGTTACGCCGCAGCCATTCATCAAACGCATAATGCATGAACAGGTTGCTCAGCAAGGGACTGATGACAGAACCTTGTGGTGAGCCCTTCGTTCGTTCTTCTAAGCGTCCGTCTGCGTGTTGCACAGGAGCCCGCAACCATCTTTCTACGTAAAGTAGAATCCAAGGGACATCGGTATGATGCTTCACCGCTCGCATCACCAGGTTCCAATCGAGATTGTCAAAGAAGCCTTTGATGTCAAGATCGATCACCCAGTTGCGTCGCCAACATCGTTGGCGTGTGACGGCCACTGCGTCCAAGGCTGATTTGCCGGGTCGATACCCGTACGAATCAGGATGGAAGTGTGGTTCGACTTGCGGTTCCAACACCAACTTAACCACCATCTGAGCAATTCTGTCAGAGACAGTGGGAATGCCTAGCGGACGAGTCTTGCCGGTGTCTCCCTTGGGAATCTCGACGAGTTTGACCGGAGGCGGAAAGTAGCTTCCCGACGACATTCGATTCCAGAGCTTGAAGAGATTGTTCTTCAAGTCCTTCTCGAAGTCGGCCAGCGACTGACCATCCACTCCGGCTGCGCCACGATTCGCTTTCACTCTTTTGTACGCATCCCAAACAGTTTGCTTTGGAATCGCATACGGCTTTGCTGTTGTCATGAGTTCCTCCTTTTCAGTTGACTCAGTTCATTAGCTGAACAATTTGGTCCCTTCGCTCCACGTCCATTACGGACGCTTCGACGCTACTACAGACCAATCCGCCCCTGTGCCTCGCATCGGTACTCTGGTCCTTGTGGGGCTGCCACTTGGACGTCTCCCTTTCTGTGACGACAAGTCACAAACATCGAGGCGACAGGTTCCTGGGTTACGCTCACGAGCCGGAAACGGACTCACGCCACCTTTACGCCGGACGCCACTTTGACAGTAAGCGGATATCTTCAAAGTTCCTCCTGGGTTAACGACTACCTCCCAGTTTTGACGTCGTTCCTACGCTTTCGACGGGTCTTCGGTGGTTCATTTACATTCGTCTTTCCGTTTCATACCTGACGAGGTCAAGCCTCGCCGTTTCCGTAACGCTCACGACCAATGGCTCTTAACCACAGCCGCTTACGGTGGTTTGCAACCTGCCTCCGCAGGCCGGTTGCGAGGGACCTACCCTCATCTCGTGGGCACATTGCCCAGCGCACAATCATCCGCATAACGCACGAAGCGAAGTCCTCGGTTCTCCAACTCTTTGTCCAGGTCATCCAAGAGGATGTTGGCTAGGAGAGGAGACGCGGGGCCGCCTTGCGGCGTTCCCTCGGTCGTTGCTTGGAAATGCCCGTCGACCATAACACCTGCTCGCAGGTAGCGTCCTATCAATTGTAGGACCGTTTTGTCGCGGACTTTCCTGGCAACGCGGGCCATGAGAACATCATGCCCGACGCGGTCAAAGAACTTGGAGAGATCCATGTCCACGGCATAGCGATAACCACGACGAATGATACGGCGTACCTGCTTGGCTGCTCCATGAGCAGAGCGTTTCGGTCGAAACCCATAGCTCGAGTCCGAGAAACCCGGATCGAACACAGGAGTTAGGATTTGTACGATGGCTTGTTGGATCAAACGGTCGATTAGGTTTGGGATACCTAGCAATCGCTTGCCGCCATCGGGCTTGTCGATGGTCACTCGCCGAACCGGTTGGGGTTGGTAAGTGCCGTCGAGAAGCTGTTGTCGAATAGCGTTCCATCGGGGACGAAACCAGGTTGGGAATTCCGTGATGGTGATGCCGTCGGGGCCAGGGGCCCCCCGGTTGGCCTTCACGTTCTTCCAAGCTTGCTCGATGTTGGCCTCTTCGACTAACGCCTCAGTGAGAGACATCGGGAATAAACTCAAGGCTGGTTTCTCAAGT
This sequence comes from uncultured Pirellula sp., assembly GCA_903820735.1. GTDB lineage: Bacteria > Planctomycetota > Planctomycetia > Pirellulales > Pirellulaceae > JBKCUI01. The sequence continues at coordinate 851 of CAIJIZ010000119.1, read as the reverse complement.
GACGCTGACGTGGCATCATCCGGTCGGACTGTTGAACCTGTAGTCCTTATGCTTACGGAGTCCGGTAAACTCGGCTCTCCTGGCATGAGGGGGTTCCCTCGCGTCAAATCGCTTGATGGCTCCTCCTTGTTCTTCATGGTTCAGCCCTTCCTGGATTCCATTGGGATTGCAAGTCCAGTACTACGGCCTCTGCTGACTTCTGCGTTGCCCAGTCCCGCTTGCGCGGGTCTGTTCCTGGATTTCAGTCGTCGAGATGACTTACTCCCTGGAGCAGCACAGATCTCCCCGGATAAGAGCATTGATTTCCTCTGCGCAAGTTCACCCTTTACCAATTCAGTCGATAGGAGACGGCTTCGTGATGTTGGGCTCACTCGCCTGACCGATCCGGCCTTATAGGATGTTTCTGTTCGTAACCTCGCAGATTTGGTGAGAATGCATTCGAGTAGGGAGTGACGCACTGATGGCTGTCTACAGACTCGACGCTTACCCATACATTCGCAGGCTTCCTTCCCACGCTCGGTCGCCCTCGCGCAGTTGCCTTCACCTCGTGCTTGTTCCCTTGAAGTGGTCATTTGGTATACTGATCTCCTAGAGATACCTATCTCGCACAGGGGACTTAAACCCCACAAACCAATGCCCATGACGGGCGTACCCATCGCATGCACGGGAGCGGCGGTGGCCAGTCGGTTTTGAAATCAACTTCTACTCCCGCCGCCCCGTGATGCGGGTCGTTCGTCGAAAGAAGGATGTTGATCCCTATGATCGTTAGAGGTGACGTTCATTTCTCGGTAGACGTTCGATTTCCAGACGAACCTGAAATCGAGATCGTTGGAACGGCTTCCGGGCTGCGC
>CAIJIZ010000118.1 GCA_903820735.1 uncultured Pirellula sp. | reverse complement strand
TCGGCTCGCAACTGATTGCATATCTCGCCAAACGTATCAGGACTCGACAACAATCCATGCACAAGTATCAACGGGATCTTGTCCGATTGGTAAGGCTCAAGCATCGTCAGTTTGGCAGGATCCTCGGATCGATCCGGTCTTGCGAAATCCTGCAATCGCGTCTGCGGATGATGGTGCAAAGCATAAGCCAAACTTGCCGTTAGATCATACGCTAACGGCAATTCGATCTGCCCTGACTCATCCCCATAATCGATCCGACGAATGCTCACGGGATTGTAGAAATGAAGAACGTTCCCGTCTGGTGAAAGGACCGCTGTCGCTGCAAAACTTGACGTCGGTGGCAAAAACGATTTACGAGGCTCCTCGTCCTTGCTCACTCCGCGCCGCACCACGACCACCGGCACCCCTATCCCCTCGCTTTTGTAAACCGATTTGAGCCGTTGATTACCATAATGCCCAGGAAAAACGATTTCTTGAAAATCATCGATATCCCAAGCGAAACCATGCAACTCCACAGGCATCGAACGATGCAACTGCCGGTTGGATCTAAACATCGCCATCAATTGACGATTGTGAGGACCAAAGAGCTTGTCCTGATGAATCCCGTTATAAAGATGCTCTGCAACTGGCCCGCGATCGATCCAGTACGACTTGAGCCGAATCGAAGAACACGACGCCACGCTGATGGCAAACATCGCGAAACCGACCGCTATTCTGCCAACCAAGGCATTCTCTCGGAACCGATGCATCACTCAGCTATCACCTAAAACATCGTACGTGGACTTTCAAAACTCCGTTTCTTATCGGCGAGATTTAAACGAACCCTGGACTACTCGCGATTGTTGTTCGATTGTGCGGATTGATCCCAAAACAATCGCTGCAACGCTCAATCGCATTAAACCACCTACGCAGCTTGAAACGCACCTATTGCGTGAGGTGTTAACCTACAGAATCTCACGCACCACGCGACCGGCAACATCGGTCAAGCGAAATGGTCGTCCATGATGAGCATACGTCAGTCGCTCATGATCGATCCCAAGCAAATGCAACATCGTCGCATGCAAGTCATGGATGTGAACTCGATCCTCAACTCCGTAATACCCAAAGTCATCCGTCACTCCGTGAGTGACCCCACCCTTTACTCCACCACCAGCCATCCACATCGTAAAACCATGATGATTATGCTCGCGTCCATCCCCGTTCTGCGCATGAGGGGTTCTACCAAACTCTCCACCCCAAACAACCAGTGTCTCTTCAAGCAACCCGCGCTGTTTCAAATCGCTCAATAACCCCGCTATCGGTTTGTCGGAAACCTCACACCGATCCCGCAATCCACCTGCGATCCCGCTGTGATGATCCCAACCCCCTAATGAGACTTGTACAAACCTAACCCCAGCTTCGGATAATCGTCGCGCTAGCAAACACTGCCGCCCAAACTCGTCTGTCTTCCCCTCTCCAATCCCATACAAACTCAAACTCTCTTGCGTCTCCCCCGAAAAATCGACCAACTTCGGTGTATTGACTTGCATTCGATAAGCCAGCTCGAAAGACTCGATCACACCTTCCATCTGCAAGTCCCCTTCGACACGCTCGAGCTGGTGACGATTAAAGGCTTGCAGCAAATCGACCCGCTGCCGTTGAACGGCTTTCGGTACAGCAGGATCGAGTAAATGGCGAATGGGAGCTTTACCCGGCCCCGAACCAACTTCCGTTAATGCCGTCCCTTGATGGATCGCTGGCAAAAACGCACTCGAGTAATTTCGATCTCCTTCCTGCGGAAGTATCGTGATATAGCTAGGCAACTCTTGATTCTCAGTCCCTAACCCATACGAACACCAAGCACCCATCGATGGAACCACATCGAAGAGATTCCCGGTATGCAGTTGCCGAATCGCGGTCGGATGGTTCGGACTGTCCGCATGCATCGCTCGCAAAACACAAAGCGAATCGATGTGCTTGGCTGTATGAGGCAACCATTCGCTGATCGCCATCCCACTCTCCCCATGCGCCTTGATGCCACTGACCGGCCCCAACAATCGGGTTTGATCAAGCCCCACCGTAGCTTCGGTATCCGGTAGCCGATACGGTAACTCCTTACCATGCAACCGCGTTAACTCAGGCTTGGGATCAAACAGATCCACTTGCGACGGCCCACCCGACATGAAAAGAAAAATAACTCGCTTCGCTTTCGGCGGAAAATGTGTCTGTTTCGGAGCTAATGGTCCGGCTGCAAGCCCCCCGACAATCTCGGGATCAAAACCCATCCCGCGAACTGCTTGCTCGTGTAGCATCAC
>CAIJIZ010000117.1 GCA_903820735.1 uncultured Pirellula sp. | reverse complement strand
CTTGGTTGGTATTCCGAGGTACCGACAAGCAACCTGCCGAACTCAAAGACTTCGAACTGCGTTTGCAGTTTCACATCTCCGGTTTGCCAGCCGCGAACTCTGGTATTCAGATTCGATGCCAAGTCGATAACGTCGACCATGTTTCTGGATACCAAGCCGATCTCGATATGGGTAGCACTTGGTTAGGCCGTATCTATGATGAACATGGCCGTGCCTTGCTCGTCGAACGTGGTGAACGCGTTCAAATCTTGCCCGATGGAAAGAAACGTTCGGAGCGGTTCGCCCCCCTGCATCACTATCCTGTTTTGTTTCGCGAAAACGCTTGGAACGATTACCGGATTGTCGCAATCGGAGAGCAAATCGATGTCTATGTCAACGGCACCCTGTTCTCCTCGCTTGTCGATCAGCAACTATCCGAACGCGATCTCTCAGGAAGTCTCGCCCTGCAATTGCATTCAGGGCCTGAAACACGCATCGCCTTTCGCGATATCACCCTTGAATCCCTGTCCGATGAAGATCGCACGAAGCTTGCCCCCTTCGAATTGGCACAAACCAGCCCCGACGAGAATGTATCGGAAGACCAAGCAGAAGGGTTCACCCCCGTTGGCCCAGACAACAAACCTCTAAACTTGGGTTTTGAACTTGGTACCCTGGAAGGCTGGACAGCGAAAGGAAACGCGTTCGATAAACAACCTGTCAATCAAGACGGCATCAGCAAGCGATGGCCAACCCAAAAGAGCAACAAGGTCGGAGACTACTTCATCGGCGGCTATGAGATCGTCCAAGATGCAGGCACCGGCACCCTCGAATCAACCCCCTTTCCCGTAACCCATCCCTACGCAGGTTTTCTTTTCGGCGGAGGAAAAGCAGATAGCACCCGCCTCGAAATCCTGCTGATCGAACCCGATCAGCAAGATTCACAAAACAACTCAGACTCAAACACTCCGAAATCAAAGGTCATCGCCACAGCTACGGGGGCCGATCAAGAGCAGATGCGTCGCATCGCAGTCGACCTGCGCGAGCATATCGGGAAACGCATCGCCGTTCGCTTGGTGGATGAGAACGCCGGAGGATGGGGACACATGAACTTCGACGATTTCCGTTTCTATGATCAACCTCCAGCCCCGACCGTTTCGATCGAGCAAGGGCCTCGCAGTAGGTTTAACGCCATCTTGAATCATCTTGTGCCGAACCCAAAGGCATCTCCAACAACGAACTCCACACCAAACTTAGCTGCTGCCGAAGCGTTGGAGAAGATGTTCGTCCCCAAAGGCTTCTCGGTAGATCTGATCGCTGCAGAACCGCAAATCCACCAGCCTGTCGCCTTCGCTTTTGACCCCCAAGGCAGGCTTTGGGTTCTCGAAGCGCATTCGTATCCACAAAAACGTCCGGCGGGCGAAGGGCTCGACCGAATTGTGATCCTCGAAGATAGCGATGCAGACGGTTCGTTCGAAACCCGCAAAGTCTTTCATGAAGGACTCAATCTCGCCAGTGGTATTGAAGTAGGACATGGTGGTGTTTGGGTCGGCGCTGCACCTGAATTACTTTTCATCCCGGATCGTGATGGGGATGACCGCCCTGATGGAGAACCTCAAATTCTCCTCGATGGCTTTGGATTCGGCGATACGCACGAGACACTCAATAGCTTCGTTTGGGGCCCCGACGGTTGGCTATACGGCACGCAAGGTGTCTTCAACACCTCGATGATTGGCAAACCAGGAACGCGGGAGGAAGACCGAACCTACCTCGCAGCCGGTGTGTGGCGCTACGATCCTGTTTTGCATCGCTTCGAAGTCTTCGCGCACGGAACAAGCAACCCGTGGGGGGTGGACTACGACGAACATGGTCAGTTCTTCATGACGCATTGCCGCAGCTTTTGGGGCAAAGGTGGCACAACCCATGTCATGCACGGAGGCCACTACTGGAACCAAGTCAACAGCGGCTACGCCAACTTCATCTCGAATACCGGCGTCCCAACCGCACCGCACCTTCAAAATTTCTTGCTCGCCTCAGCACGATACGATTCCGGTGAAGGGGGGGCAGGTAAGCCTGGGACAGGAGAAGTCTACGGAGGACATTCGCACGTAGGAACTGCGATCTACCTCGGAGATAACTGGCCATCGGAGTACCGGAACCGCCTGCTTACCCATAACTTGCACGGTCATCAACTCAACCAGCAAATCCTCCGACGCGAACAAGGTGGGTATAACACCATTCATGCTGGCCAAGATGTGTTTCTATGCAGTGACCCCGCATTCGTCGGTGTCGATCTTGCTGTTGGCCCCGATGGAGCGATGTACATGACCGATTGGGTCGACGTTCGCCACTGCCATAATCCAGGTGTCGAAGTCTGGGATCGAGGTAACGGACGAGTTTACCGAATGAAGTACGATGCGACCTTCAAACCAGCTCGCTGCAACTGGTCGAAAGCAAGCGATGCGGAGCTAGTCGCAGCACTGAACCACCCCAACGATTGGCACGTCCGAACCGCACGAAATGTCCTCTCGACACGATATGCTGGTAAAGCTGTCCCTAAAGAATTGATCGAAGCGATTCGCAAAATCGGCGAAGCCGACAGCGATGACACTGCGAACACCTCTAATAACAACGCTGCTGTACGATCTCGTTTAACCTCGCTGTGGGCATTGATCTCCCTCCGCGTTGCGAGCCCGGATGACATCGCAGGATGGCTTAACGACTCGCACGAAATGGTTCGGGCTTGGGGAGTCCGTTCCCTTTCCGACCCATCCGCTCTTCCGAACCTAGCCGCGAAAGAAACATCCTTGCTCGTACGCCGGGAATTAGCACTCGCAGCAGGACGTCTCCAAGGCCCAGAGGCTTGGGAAGCAATCGAAACACTAAGCCTTCAGTCCGAAAATCAAGTCGACCGCGACCTACCTGTGTTGTTATGGCAAGCCATCGGCCAGCAGTGGGAAGGGAATCAATATCGCGCCTTGAGCCTATCCACTTCAACTCCGGTTACTTCGCTGCGCGATAACATCCTTTGGTATGCCGCACGTACAACCGACGCAGGTAGGGAAGCCATGGCAGCGGAGATGCACCAAGGGGGTATCAGCGCCTTGCGAAAGAATCTCGAAATCTTCGAGCTCGCCATGCGAGGGCAACGAGCTACTCGCCCCGTCCTGGCTTGGAATACCATTTCTCAAAAACTGTATCAGTCCCCAGATGCAGACATCCGCAATCTTGCCGAAAAAGTCGGCGCTCAACTTGGAGACGCGTCGCTCTTCGCGCGACTTCGAGAACGATTGAAGAACGACCCGTCGATCGCTCAGCGATCCCAAGCGATGGAAATACTTCAAAAAGACAGCTCCGAACAAAACATACCGTTGTTGATCGATGCGATCGACGAACCGAAGCTTGCCAATCGCGCACTGAGCTTACTCCGCCAATACGACAAACCGAACATCGCCAGCGAAGTGCTCAAACGCTACAGCAGCCTTACACCCGAGACAATCGGCTCGGCAATGGACTTGCTCACGAGCCGAGTGAATTGGGCGAACGCTCTGCTCGATACCATGGCGAAAAAACAGATTCCTCGCGAAGCCCTGACGGCTTACTATGCCCGTCAAATGGCACTCCTCGGCGATGAAAAACTCCTTGAAAGGATTGCGCAGGAATGGGGACAAGTCCGCACCGGTAGCGAGGCCATGAAGGAAGAGATTCTCAAGAACATCCAAGCCTATCGCGGAGCTCCGCTGTGGGCTTTTGATGCCGGTGCTGGTAAAAAACACTTCGATAAGCTTTGCGCAGCTTGTCACGCACCTGCCGAAAACAATGCGGCTAACGGTATCCGATCAGAATACGCCCCGAAACTTCAAGGGACCGGCGCCAAAGGAATCGAGTACGCGATCGAAAATGTCATCGATCCGAACACCGTCATCGGCCGGGACTATCAAGCCCGAGTGATTCGGACCAACGATGGCCAAATCATCACCGGATTATTGCTGAGCGAAGGTGATAGCAGCTTGTCGATTCGCACCGCAACGGAGACGATCGAAGTCTCAAAATCCGATATCGAAGAATTCAAACTCTCGGAGAACTCGTTCATGCCTGTCGGTTTGCTCGATACGCTTGACGAACGCCAACGCATCGAACTTTTCAAGTACCTGCTCTCGTTGTAATACAGTCCCCAGTCTCCGTGTCTCTGTGTCTCTGTGTTTCAAAAAAAGGTCTCTGTGTTTCAAAAAATGCGCGGACATTGGAAACACAGAGGCACAGAGATCACGGAGAGGGAGCCTTCCGGTGTCTTTTAAAATTCCACCACGGGTTTCTTTCCAGTCTAATCTCTGTGTCTCCGTGTCTCTGTGTTTCAAAAAATGCGCGGACATTGGAAACACAGAGGCACAGAGATCACGGAGG
>CAIJIZ010000116.1 GCA_903820735.1 uncultured Pirellula sp. | reverse complement strand
TCTGGATCGAAGGAAGCGGGATCGAAGGATAGTTCGTCAAAGGAAGGTAAAGAGTCTGGTGAAAAGGATAGCCAAGCGGAGTCGAAGCCGAAGTGGGATGGGACGATACCGAAGGAGTGGACTAAGGGGATTCGTTGGCGAAGTATTGGGCCGGCGAGTATGGGAGGTCGGATTGTCGATCTTGCGGTGAACGAAAAGGATCCAAATACGTGGTGGGCTGCGACCGCTTCGGGTGGATTGATCAAGACGGTCAACAACGGTAACTCTTTCGTACATCAGTTTGATCGAGAAGCGACCGTATCGATTGGGGCTGTAGCGGTCTCGCAGAGCAATCCGGACATCATCTGGGTTGGAACGGGAGAGAACAATCCCCGCAACTCCGTCAGTTATGGGGATGGTGTCTACAAGTCGACCGATGGCGGGAAGACTTGGACGAACATGGGATTGAAGAAGACGTTTCAAATTGGGGAGGTAGTCATTCACCCAACGAATCCTGACGTGGTTTACGTCGGAGCGCTTGGACGTCTTTATGGAAACAACGAAGAGCGTGGGGTATTTAAGACGGTCGATGGCGGCAAGACTTGGGAGCGATGTTTCTACATCGATGATCGAACGGGTGTGATTGAAATGCAGATGAGCCCGGCAGATCCAGATACTCTGATTGTCACCGCTTGGGAAAGGCTTCGAGACGGATTCGATAGCTGGCCTGGAAGTGAGATTCCGATTCCCGAAGGGTATGGCGGATATGATCCGATACGCAAGTGGGGTCCGGGAAGTGGTTTGTACAAGACGACCGATGGTGGCAAGAACTGGAAGAAGCTTACGAAAGGCTTACCGACGAGTCAGCTGGGGCGTATAGGGATCGACTGGTATCGCAAAGATCCGAATGTGTTGTTTGCGGTGGTGGATTGTGAGAACATTGGCAAGGGTCCTGCGCCGTTACCTGTGCTTTGGGGTGCAGTCGGTGAGAATCGTGAAAACTCCGTAGTGGTTACGCAGGTGTACGCGAACAGCCCAGCTCAAAAAGCGGGGCTCAAGGTGGGTGACATCATCGAGTCGATCAACGACGAAGCGATCAGCGACTTCGACCGAATCCTCGATACGATACGGGATAAGAAAGCTGGCGATACGTTTAAAACAGCCATTAAACGAGGTGCGGAATCGATGTCGCTTGAGTACACCCTCGTTGCTCGCGGTGGGAATCGCGGTGGAGATTCCGGCGGGGGTGGCTCGATGCGCACTCTCGGTCTCTTCGGTGCTTTTGGAGAAGATGCCGACGAAGGTTTGAAGATCGTCACGATTTTTCCCGAAAGCGCCGCTCAGAAAGCGAGCTTGCAAGCGGACGACGTGGTGACAGAGTTTGATGGAAAGAAAGTGCTCGCTTGGGAAGAACTGCTCGAGCAACTCGCCGCAAAGAATGCGGGAGATAAGGTAAAGGTTAAATTCATACGCTCGGGTGAGAGCAAAGAAGTCGAAGTCACGCTTGAGGCACGCCAAGGAGGTGGTCCAGGTGCGGGCGGTCCAGGTGCGGGTGGGGGTCAAAGCAATCCACCGCAATCGAGCACATACATCGGAATCACCGGGGATAACGGTCCGAGCGGTGGCGCTCAGTTATCGAATGTGACCGAAGGTGGTCCGGCGCAGAAGGCGGGAGTGCTCAAGGGGGATATTATCGTTGCGATTAACGACAAAGAAGTTGCCGATTATCGCGCGACGCTCGATATGCTGCGAGGCAAGCGGGTTGGGGACAAGGTCAAGTTGAAAATCAATCGGGGCACGGAGGTCAAAGAGATCGAAGTTACGTTTGAGAATCGACCTGGGCCAGTGCGACCCTATACTGCATCGCTTGGTGGTCAAGCTCCGAATGCTCAAGACCAGCAAGGTGCGAAGGGGTACGAGTATGGTGGGATTTATAAGTCGACCGACGGTGGCGAATCTTGGACGAGGATCAACAGTTTGCATTCGCGACCGATGTATTTCAGCGTCGTGAGGGTTGATCCAAACGATGATAAGAACGTTTATCTACTCGGTGTTTCACAATTCAAATCTTCCGATGGCGGATTGACCTTCGATGCGAATCTTGGTCGAAGCGTTCATGCGGATGGTCATGCGTTGTGGATCGATCCACGAGATGGTCGTCATATGATCATCGGTGTCGATGGTGGTGTTTACACGACCTATGACAAGGGTGGCCGCTGGGATCATCTCAATACGCTGGCCCTTGGTCAGTTCTATCATGTGGCGATTGCGCCGAAGTATCCTTATTACGTTTACGGTGGACTGCAAGACAATGGAACTTGGGGTGGCCCAGCCATTTCGCTCAATGGCGCTGGACCGGTCAATGAAGATTGGCTGAGTGTTGGCGGTGGGGATGGGTTTATGTGCCGGGTCGATCCTAATGATCCCGAGTTGGTTTATTGGACCAGCCAGGATGGTAACATGGGACGACGCAACATGAAGACTGGCGAACGAGGATCGATTCGTGCGGTTGCTCCCGAGGGAGAACCTGCATACCGGTTCAATTGGAATACGCCGTTTATCTTGTCGAACTTCAATTCGCGAGTTTTCTATGCGGCGGGTAACTACGTTTTCCGCTCGTGGGATC
>CAIJIZ010000115.1 GCA_903820735.1 uncultured Pirellula sp. | reverse complement strand
TATGACTGCTGGATGTTTCCATTCCTCATCCAAACCGACGCAGCCAATCCTTGCGAGTCGTTGAGGTGGGAGTATAGCGAACAAGTTGAATGATTCCAAGCAATTCAATATTTTTTTTGGAAAGTCCTAAAGAATTGACTTAGCGACAATTCCAAAATCACACTTCACTCAAATGCTAATGCTATCAATAGCATCGCTTCGGGGGATACTTCGCACTGGCTAAGCAGCTAGCTGCAATTTGCGTTCTCGATAAGCATGGCGATGGCTTCGCCACCCCCTATGCAGATAGTCGCAACGCCGCGTCGCAGACGACGATTCAACAGCGCATGCATGAGGGTTACCAGGATACGAGCTCCGCTGCAACCAATAGGGTGGCCGAGAGCGATCGCCCCGCCGTGAACATTGACTTGTTGTGGATCGACTCCAAGTTGGCGAATGCAAGCGAGAGTTTGGGATGCGAAAGCTTCATTGATTTCGAACAAATCGACTTCGTGAAGTTTGCAGTTTGCCGCAGCAAGTACTTTTTGTGTAGCGAACACCGGGGCGATAAACAACTGCGATGGCTCAAGGCTTACGACCGAGGTCGCAACGATTCGAAACGCGTGTTTCGGTTGAAGCTGTCCGATCATTTTGTCGCTTGCCACAAGCACGCTTGCAGCGCCGTCGCTCAACGCCGAAGCATTCCCGGCCGTGACGGTGCCGTGGTTATTTGAACGGGGGTTATTGACGCTAGCATCATGCTGACCGAAAGCGGGCTTTAAGCGCGAGAGTTTTTCGAGCGTGCTATCGGAGCGAGGCGAAGCATCGCGAGTGATGCTGGTACCATTGGGCAAGTGGATCGGTACGATTTCAGCAGTCATCGCTCCGCTGTTTTGTGCTGCGATCGCGCGAGAGTGACTTTCCAACGCCCATTGATCCTGATCAGCGCGAGAAATGCTGAATTGTTCAGCGACCTTCTCGGCATAGTTTCCCATCAACGTTTGACCTTGAGCGCATAGCAACCCATCGCTTTCGATGGAATCAAGCATTGGTTGGGAACCGAACTTCCAACCTTGCCTGGATTGGCGAAGCAAGTGGGGGGCTTGGCTCATGCATTCCATCCCACCTGCGAGGGCCGCTTGGTAAGCACCCGCTTTAACACCCCTGGCGGCAAGCATGACCGCGTAAAGTCCCGAACCGCAAACTTTGTTGACACTTGCAGCACTGAGCGATTCGGGCAGTCCGGCGGCTTGAACGACCTGCCGCCCCGGTGCTTGGCCAACACCTGCGGACAGAACGTGCCCGACGATCAACTCTCCGAGTTCCTCCGGGGGCAAATGGCTCGCATCGAGCGATGCTCGAAAACAAGCACCAGCTAGGATCGGTGCATTTAATGCAGCGAAATCGCCCAAAAATCGACCGATCGGCGTGCGTTGACCTGCAAGGATCCAAGCGTTGTTCATCAGTTTAGTCTCCTTCGATTATGGTACACTACTTCTTAGTGGCCGCTAGCGATCGGTTGGGATTCATCGTAAACCCAGGCGAGCTTAAATATCGTGTTTATCATGAACGATCGCACGTCCAAAAAACCGTTCTATCTGATTCGTAAATCCACAAACCCATCATGAAGAAATCCACCTCCGCAAAGTCGCCGGTAAACCCGGTAGCGAGCGTCGAGCAGTACATGCAGGTCGGCTGTGGGCGTTGCCCGTTGGGAGGAACCCCCGAATGCAAGGTTCACTCTTGGACTCACGAATTCAAGGCATTAAGAGAACTGGTGCTCGAGAGTGGATTGACCGAAGAAATCAAATGGAGTGCTCCTTGTTACACATACAACGGACGCAACGTTTCAATGCTCGGCGCACTCAAAGACGCATGCGTGCTGAGTTTCTTCGAAGGGGCATCGCTCGAAGACCCCACTGGGATTCTCGAGCGACCGGGACCGAACTCGCGTGAAGCAAGGGTGATTCGGTTTACTTCAATCGCACAAATCACGGAACTTCGGGACCACGTTCGCCAACTGCTTACCCAAGGCATCGCCGTTGCGACCGGAGAGAAACGAAAGGCTCTCACACCGACTCCGCCGCTGGAGTTCCCGGAGGAACTTACGGAAGCGTTCCGAGACGACGATTCCTTGAAGAAGGCTTTTGAAGCACTGACGCCGGGGAGGCAACGAGGATATTTGCTTCATTTTAACCAAGCCAAGCAATCCGCGACGCGTCGTGCGAGGATTGCAAAATGCACTGCGGGGATTCGATCGGGTAAGGGACTGCATGACTAGATACACCATCATTCACAGGCTCTCGATGGTTGCAGGGGAGTCGATGTGCTGTACGATTGGTACGCAACGCGATGCGATGCGTCATAGGTGGAACGATTTGGGTCGCAGGTGGAATGTTTTGGCAAGCACAATGATTGGAAAGTTGCGGATCATGCAAACTCGATGCATCGGTATGAAGGAATTTGCCAAAGTTGCAATACTCTCGGCATTTACTACCGGTTACTTAGCCGCCCAAGATTCCAATTTGGAACCTTCACCGACACGAATTCGGTTCGTCGGTTTTCTACAAGAATCCGGCGAGGCCACCGCTTCTGCACAAGCAAGCACTCTGGCTCAAAATAACACCGTCGAATATGTCGACTTGCAAGGGGAGAAAAAGACTGGGCGATTTCTCTCGCTCGACGACAAGCAACTTCTCATCGTGGCTTCGCAGGGTCAAGAATCGATCTCGACGGAAGGCTTACTCTCGATCGAACGCAAGGGAGTGGC
>CAIJIZ010000114.1 GCA_903820735.1 uncultured Pirellula sp. | reverse complement strand
CGTCAGGTGCGTCCGAGTATGGGGTCTTGGTTGACTTATGGGTTGGGGACCGAGAATCAGAATTTGCCTGCGTTTTTGTCGATGTGTCCTGGGGGGTATCCGATCCAAGAGTCACAGAACTGGCAATCGGGCTTCTTGCCGGGCATTTACCAAGGGACCTATATCGACACGAATCACGAGAGTGTGGAGAAGTTGGTCGAATATGTCGTCAATCGCAAGCTTGGGCGCGGCGCGCAGCGGCGGGCTTTGGATTTAGTGCAGAAGCTCAATGCGGAGCATGCGAAGAGTCGCGTGCAGGATCCGCTGATTGAGGCTCGCATCCAATCGATGGAGTTAGCTTATCGAATGCAGGAAGAGGCGATGGATGTGTTTGATGTGTCGACGGAGCCGAAGCACATTCTCGACATGTATGGACCTGGGGTGCAGGCTCGTCAGATGCTCATTGCAAGGCGATTGATACAGCGCGGTGTGCGAGTGATTCAGTTGTGGCACGGTGCCGGTCAGCCTTGGGATAACCACGACAAGATTTTCGAGGGGCACAAGAAACTCGCAGGTGAGAGCGATCAAGCGATTGCTGCGTTGTTAACCGATTTGCAGCAGCATGGATTGTTGGATGAGACCCTTGTGTTGTGGGGTGGAGAGTTCGGTAGGACGCCGACGGTGGAGTTACCTCAAAAGGGAGCTAACGAGGGGACCATCTCAGGTCGCGATCACAATCACTACGGGTTCACGGTATGGTTAGCTGGTGGTGGAGTGAAAGGTGGTCAGGCTTATGGTGCCACCGACGAATTTGGATTTAAAGCGGTGGAGAATCGCGTGCACGTGCATGATTTGCATGCGACGATGATGAAGTTGATGGGATTTGACCACACCAAGCTTACGTATCACTACGCCGGTCGAGATTATCGGTTGACTGACATTCACGGTCGCGTGATTCAGGATTGGATCGCTTAGATCCGTTTTGCTTAGCGAAACATTTTGCTCAGCGAACCATTTGCTCAGTGATCATTCTCAGTGATCATTCTCAGTGACTTGTGGGCCAGATGAAGCCACTGCCACGGAATCGTGCTCGTGCTCAATGAAAAAGTCCGGAGAACGGAGCGTCTTGAATGCCAATAATCGCAACTTCAAGAATAGCGCAGAGTGGGGTCAGGAGGTTGCGTTCTGATTGCCTTTCAGGCGGCAAGCTTCGATCAGTTCGATCATCTGCTCGACCGTCAAGTTTTCTGCCCGGAGGTTTGGAGCCAAGTTGAGCGATTCGAGAATCTCGTCGACTTGAGGTTTGGTCAGGATGTCTTTCATTGTCGTGAAGACTTCGCTGCGCAGGAATTTTCTTCGATGGAAGAACATAGCGCGGAGGCGTGTGTGGAAGAATTCCAGGTCGACGATCCGAGCCCGTTTCTGCGGGTTGGGTATCAATCGAATGATTGCTGAGTCGACTTTTGGTTGAGGCCAAAACACCGTGGGGGGCAAGACTCTCAAGATCTCGCAATCGCATTGAGCTTGCATCCATATCGACAGTGCCGAATAGTCCTTGCAGGAGGGCTTGGCGATGATTCGTTCGCCGAGTTCTTTTTGGATGGTGACGACCATCCGTTCTACTAATGGAGTTTCCGTAAGTAGGTTGCTCAGGATTGGGGTGGCAACGTTGTAGGGAAGATTCGCGACGAGTTTGAACTTGGAGCCTTCGATGCGGCGCAGTCCTTCTTTGACGGAATCTAGGACTTCTGGGCGCAGATGGTTTTTATTGCGCAAGGCGTCGCACGATAGGAGTCGAACGTTGGGGAATGGTTTGAGCTCTTTGGTTGCGAGGGCTTGAAGATCGCGATCGACTTCAACGGTGACGATTGCACCGGCTTTGGTTGCCATCGTTTTCGTCAGAGAGCCTAGTCCGGTTCCTATTTCCAGGACGATATCTTGCTGCGAGAGATCAGCTCCATCGATAAGGATTTTGAGCAGATTCAAATCGACCAAAAAGTTTTGGCCGTATTTGGTTTTGGGCTGTAAGCCTGCGCGCTCAAGAGTCTTCGATAGAAACGTCAGTGTTTGGCGTTCGCTCATGTAGCTGGCCTGATTTCAAAAATCGCTTCGACTTCGACTGCCATCCCGTTCGGTAGGGAGTTGGTACCCAGGGCACTGCGGGCGCCCACACCGAGGTCACTACCCAAGAGGTCGACGAAGACTTGGCTAAAACCGTTGATCACCAATGGGCTTTGTCCGAAGTCATCGGTACATCGGACGAGTCCGAGTGTTTTGACGATACGAACAACTCGGTCGAGGCTACCGAGTTGGCTTTTGAGGGTCGCCAACATAGCTAGTGCTGTTTGTTTTGCGGCGGCTTGACCGCCGGCGACATCCAAGTCGTCTCCAACGCGTCCGAGCATCAATGAACCGTCCTCTTTGAGTGGGCCGTGTCCGGAGACGTAGGCCAAGTCGCCGACGATTACGACAGGCTTGTAGAGCCCGACGGGCTTGGGGGCGGGGGGCAAGCTCCATCCTAGGGAGGCTAATTTCTTTTCAGCAGATTCCATAACGACCTAAACAACCTGGGATTTCGCGTTGGAAGAACGCGGTAGTGATTAAACGCAGCGGTGATTAAACGCAGCGGTAAACAAATACATTAGTAAACAAAGGGTCAGTAGTTGACCGATTCGGTGGTGCCGGCACATAGCTCGGATTTGCCTTTAGGGTTTTTTACCTAGCGAGGCAGCTCGGAGGCTGTATTTCGGAACCTTGGGGGACTTAAGCATACTCGCTGGAAGGTAGATTTCCCAGCCGCAAAGTTTTTCTGCGACGAGAGAGTTCAGGGTGCGTATCTCGGTGGCATACCGGCGGCGACGCGTTCACGGTTGAGCCAGTCGAGGGCAGGGGGGTAGGTAGCGAGGAGCTTGATAAGTTGAGTAGCGGAGGTTCCGAGGGACTCTGAGGCGGCTTTTAGGTCTCCGAGGTGTTGTCGGATGGTACCGATGGTTTCGGCGAGTAGGGCGGGGTAGTCGGGGTTGGATGTTGCGATTCGAATTTTTCCTTGGCGGTTGTAGTTTTCCCAAAGGCCGGTGTGGAAGTCAGGCGAGTTGATTTCGATGGCGAGTTGGCAGCGGAGTCGGTGCATTGCGACATCTCTGTTCTTGGATTGCGAGCGTTCTTCGGTGGCTGAAGCGCGGGTCCCGGAGGGTAGGTGTTCGATTCGAGCAGCGGTTTCGACTTTGTTTCGGTGTTGGCCCCCAGGGCCGCTTGCTCGCCCAAATGTCCAGCGGCAATCTTGTTCAAGTCGATCGATTGGCCATTGAGAAGGATGCTGGTTTTCCATATCTTCAGTACCCCTTTGTCGGGCCGACTGTGCCTGTCATATTGAAGGTAATGATTTAGACTATCGTTAACTAAGCCTTGTACGCAACCCCTCGGAATTCCAGTTATGCCGCGAACGATTGCCATCGGAGACATTCATGGGTGCCTTGGTCCCTTCGATGCGATCTTGAATGCCATCAGTCCTGGGGCTGGTGATACGGTGGTGACGGTAGGAGATTACATCGATCGCGGGCCGGATTCGAAGGGGGTGATCGAGCGGCTGCTGGAGTTGCGTCGAGTGACGCAGTTGGTCCCGTTGATGGGGAACCATGAGGAGATGATGTTGGCGGTATTAAACCGTACGCGAGAGCCTTTTGGTTGGATCAATCACGGTGGGCATCAGACGATGGAGAGTTACGGATTTAGTGGGGATTTGTCGGTCATTCCTGAGGATCATCGGGAATTCCTGGCGAATTTACTGCCGTATTATGAATCCGACAGCCATTTTGTGGTTCATGCGAATTATGACCCGCAGATGCGGTTAGAGAACCAATCGACAGAATTTTTGAGGTGGACGAAGCTAACAGAGCGGATGCCTCGACCTCATTTTTCTGGCAAGCATGCGATTATGGGGCACACGCACAACCGCAATGGAGACATTGTTCGGGCCCCGCATTTGACTTGCATCGACACGCACTGTTATGGGGGCAAGTGGCTCACGGCGCTCGATTGGTCGTGTGGGAAGGTATGGCAAGCGAGTCTTGACGGTAGTTTCCGCGAATTCGACCTTGAGCCTTTGACGGATGCGGAAGCAACCTCCGGTTCGCCGGCTTGATGCTGGAAGCGTTCAGGAACGGAGTATTTCTTGGCTTCGGGACATTTCTGTCCATGACAATTTCGTGGTGTATGCGTAGAATCGCAGTTCAAGGCACTGCAGACCTGCAGCGCTGGTGCACCTTAGGGTGCGACACGATCTCTTGCAAAAGCCGGCGGACGAAGTCTTGCCGGTAAGGATAAAAGTATGTCTTCGCAAAACCCGACCCCGGAAGAAAATCCGTCTGTAGCTTCAGCGGAGGTGCCAGGGGGCAACTTAGTTGAGAGCCAATCATCTATCGAATCGGAGGCTCAAGTTCAGAGTTCAGAACCTCGCAAGCGGTTCGAGAAGAAGGTGGAAACGAAGAAACGCGAGAAGCCATCCCAGAGCAAGGCTTCTCGTGCTGCGAAACCCAAGCCGGTTGTTCGGGACCAGAAAACGGAGCATCGGATCAATAAAGTGCTCGCCGCAGCGGGGCTTGGATCGCGCCGTCAGGTCGACGAGTTGATCGAGCAGGGGCGAGTGGAGATCGACGGGAAGGTCATCACGCAGGTCGGGACGAAGGTTGATCCTGCGACGGCACGTATCACGGTCGACGGGGAGTTACTGAAGAAGCATCGTCCGGTTTATTTCGCGCTTAACAAGCCCGAGGGAGTATTGTGCACGAACCGGGATCCGCAAGGACGTCCGCGGGTTATCGATTTCGTTCCGAATCAATCGCGGTTGTTTCCTGTCGGGCGGTTGGATGCTTCTAGTACCGGCCTGATTTTGCTTACGAACGACGGGGAGTTAGCGCAACGATTAGCGCATCCGAAGCATGGGATCCCCAAGCGTTATGCGGTGGTTGTTGCAGGGCAGGTAGAAGTCGACGCATTGAAGCGGCTACAGCGGGGCATTTACATTGCTGAAGGTAAGACGAAGGTCGATCATGCGAAGCTTAAGAAGGTTCGCAAGGGTTCGAGTGAGTTAGAGATCACATTGAGTGAGGGAAAGAATCGGGAGATTCGCCGAGTGTTAGCGAGGCTTGGGCACAAGGTTGTCTCTTTGCAACGGATTGCCATCGGCCCGTTGAAGCTTTCCGATCTACCAGATGGTGCTTATCGTCCGTTGTCGAATCAAGAGGTAGCGGGTTTGTACGAAGCGGTCGATGAGATCCGTCGAGCGAGGAAAGCGGAGCGCAAGGCTCGAAAGAAATTACAATCTCAGTCGGGTGATGCTCCGGTACGGGAGGAGTTCGACGAAGAAGAAATTATTACTCCGGCGAACAAGGCCAAGCGTCCAGGGAAACCTTTGTCGAAGCCCAAGCCGTCGAGTCGAACGGGTAGTTCGATGAGTGATGATTTCGAGGATGACGAAGACGATTTCGGCGCGGAGGATAACGCGCCGTCGGATTCGATTCTAATTCGCGACTCAGCGGATCCGGAAGCTTACGACGAAGCCATGGAAGATTTTCTATCACCGAAGAAGCGATTTGGTTCGGTGATTGGATTAGAGGAGTTTGAGGAGGAAGATCGGGTTGCAGATGCTACGTATGTAGGATTTGCTGGTGACGACGAAGAGGATTTCGACGACGAGTACGAGAGTGACTTCGACGACGAAGATTTCGAGGAGGAAGATGACCAGCAAGAACGGGCCCGGGGAGCGAGTCGGGGTGGGAACCGGGGGGCGAACCGAGGATCGGGTAGAGGCCAGGGTAATGGCCAAGGTAATGGCCAAGGTAGGAGCTCGGGTAAGGGGGCAGGTAAAGGGAGCGGTCGGGGAGTTCAGGGTAGTGCCGGGAATTCCAGGGGGGCTGTTCGTGGTAACACTCGGGATGGTGGAGGTAGTCGCGGAGGCATTCGCGGCGGCAGTAGCCAAGGTGGAAGCGATACTCGGCGCAAGACAGCGCGGGGTGGTGGATCGCGGGGTGGTGGATCGCAGGGTGGTGGATCGCAGGGTGGAGGAGATAGAGCTAGGTCTGCGGAGTTCGAGGCGCTCGGTTCAGACGGCCGAGCATCTGGAGGTTCGCGTCCGGTGCGGAAGGGTGGATTCAAGAAGGGTGTTAAGAAGGGGGTAAAGCGGGGT
>CAIJIZ010000113.1 GCA_903820735.1 uncultured Pirellula sp. | reverse complement strand
TTGGTCACGCCGGTTACGCAGCATGGCAAGTCGGTTCCGGAGCTTCTCGAGCAGCTTAGCGAGTATGAATGGAGGACTCATTATCGAGCTCGTCGTGAGTTGCGAGATCGTCCTGAGGGTGAAGTCCTCGCAGCGGTCAATACATGGCTAGCGAGCAAAGATCCTGCCTCGCCGCAGTATGATCGATACTGCAGCGAAGCTCTTTGGATTCAGCAATCCCATCACCGGATCGATGCAGATTTGTTAGCAAAAGTGCTTCGTGGGGCCAAAGCACCGGAAGCTCGAGCAGCAGCGGTGAGGATTTTGGCGGACAATCGCGATGCAATCCCACAAGCGGAAGAGATGCTCATTGCGGCGGCGGTTGATTCGCATCCGCGCGTGCAGACGGAAGTCGCACGTGGGTTGAGTTTCCTGGCAACCAAGCCCGCGATGAATGCTTTGTTTGCAATGACCAGTGCGCCGGCGGACTATTGGAGAGACTACACCGTGCAACATGCGTTGGGAGCAAACGAGCGGACATGGATCAGCGACTTCGTCGCTGGAAGTATTCCGGCGATCTCTGAACGAGGAAAGCAAATGGTTTCCCAGTTGATGGCTTCGAACGCAACCGGTGTGGCAGCTTTACCGCATCTGCAAGTCTTGATGTCTCAGGAGCCGAAGCCAGCTGAGGAACGCAACAAAGCGATGACAGCGTTGACCGATATTAAAGGGGACGTCAATCGAGGTCGAGAAGTGTTTACACGCAATTGCACTTCTTGCCACAAGGTGGGCAATGGGGATGGGCGCGAATTCGGTCCTAACCTTGCTGGTGTTGCGAAGCGAATGCCACGTACGAAGCTCATCGAATCGATTGTCGACCCCAATGCGGAGGTTGCCGAGAAGTATCGTTCGACTGCGATCGTGACGGATGACGGAACGATTGTTACTGGTTTGCTTGTCTCGGAGAGTGCGGAAGCCGTTGAGATTTTCGATGGCAAGGAGACACGCAAGATTTCGAAGAGTGAGATCGAAGAGAGAAAGACGTTACAGCAAAGCTCGATGCCCGAAGGGGCTGCATCGACGGTTGCACCGTCGGAGTTTATCGACTTGATCGAGTATCTCTCGGCTCAGATGCAGGACGTAAAACCGTAGAGACGCAGTCTCCACCCAACCCATCTTTGTGCTCTCTGTGTCTCTGTGTTTCCAATTCCTTCCGGGATGCGCGCGGTGGGGAAACACAGAGGCACAGAGGTCACAGAACGGAAGGGAATAGTGTGAAGCTGAACAGAATTGTGTGAAGTGGGGTAGTGTGGGTGAGTGCTGACAGAAGTGGAGACGCAGTCTCCACCCAACCCAAACTTTGTGCTCTCTGTGTCTCTGTGTTTCCAAATCCGTCCGGGATGCGCGCGGGGGGGAAACACAGAGGCACAGAGGTCACAGATTGGAAGGGATAGAGTGGGGGGGATTAGAGTGAGGGCAGTGCTTAGCCAACACGCTTCATGACGGTGTCCAAGGTTGGTTTGATGGCTGCCGCGCTGGCACGTAAGCCTTGGAGCTCTTTTGGCCACATGTCGATTTCGATTCGCTGAATCGCGCCACCTCGGCCTACGACGGTTGGAACACTGATCGCAACATCGCGAATTCCGTAGCATGCCCCATCTTGGACGGTGCTTACTGGCATGATTCGGTTTTGATCCAATGCAACTGCATGAATCACGTCGCGAATTGCAACCCCGACAGCAAAACCGGCTCCACCCTTCTTCGAGATGCATTCGGCTCCGGAACCTTTGGTCCGAGCGAAGATTTTATCAGCCAGTGCTCCATTCCAGCCTGGGTACTTGTCCAAGGCCAAGCCGCCGACGGTAGCGCTCGACCAAATTGGAACCATGCTATCTCCGTGTTCACCGAGAATCAGGGCGTTGGTTTGTGTAGGAGCTGTCTGTAGGGCTTCTGAAATCAACGATCGGAAACGGATCGTGTCGAGTTGTGTACCGAGTCCAAGAACTTGCGAAATCGGCAATCCGAGCTTGGATGCGGCGAGGGAGGTCAAGATGTCCACGGGGTTCGAGACGACGAGCACGACCGCAGATTTCTTTAAACCAACTTTTTGAATCTCGGTGAGAATCGAAGAGAACAGGTCGGTGTTTCGATTGATCAAGTCCAGTCGCGACTCGTCGGGTTTACGTCGCAATCCGGCTGTGATACACACAACATCCGAGCTAGGGATGTGTTCATATCCACCTGAGGTCATCAATTGATCCGCGATACTCGGTGTACCATGCATCAGATCGAGAGCGTGGCCGGCGGCGAGATTTGCGTTGACATCGAGCAAAGCGATTTCTCGAACAATACCACCACATTGCAGTGCGTATGCTGCGCACGAGCCGACGAGCCCACCACCACCAACGATGCTAACCTTCATGATCCGTACTTTCTTCGATGCCTAATTGCTATGTGTATTTACGTTGATTAAGTCTGATACTTCAATTTTTCAAAGTTTCGCGTACTGCGAACGCCGATTGGCGTTTACTTTTGCAGTTCGCGGATAACTTGAGCGGTAATCAACTTGACGAGTTGTTCCATGTCGAGGCCACCAGCCGATGCGCCGTTTGAAGCTGCAGGTGGTGCCGATGCGGCTGGGGTAGCTCGGAGGACCGGAGGTGCACCGGCAGCTACGGCTTGGCTGACTGCTGCACTAACAGCTGCATTCAAAGCGGCATTCGATGCTCCCGAAATCGCTGGATTTGCATCACTCGCGTTCTTCATCGCTGGTGGTGCAGGGAATGCCCGGCGATCAACACCGGATTGCTTCCAGGATGCTCGGAAGATATCGTTCGCGCAGATGTCGCAATTCTTGAATTCCTCAGTGTTACGAGGATCTGCCCAACCCCATTTTTGTTTGAGGTCGAGGAGTTCACGCTCTTCTTTTTCGTTGAAGTAGCTAACATGTCCAAGTTGCCGAGCGAGCATCAGGATACGGCAATAGGCGTCGAGGATTTCTGTCCACCAGTAGGCTTGCTCGACATCTACCCCGAAGCTCACCGTACCGTGATTAGCGAGGATGATGATATTTGTCTTATCGACGAACGGCAGGACCGTGTCCGCGAAGGCTTGTCCGCCTGGGGTTTCGTATTTGGTGATTGGAACATCACCGAGGAAGACTTCTACTTCGGGCAAAACGCATTGCGGAATCGGTTCGCGAGCGACGGCGAACGCGGTTGCATGGGGTGGGTGGCAGTGTACGACACTTTTGATATCTGCGCGTTGCTTGTAGATCTCCAAGTGAAGCAGAGCTTCGCTCGATCGCTTTTTGATCCCGGCGATTTGTTTGCCGGTCATATCGATCGTGCAGATATCTTCGACTTTAAGAAATCCTTTGCTGTGCATTGTGGGGGTGCAGAGGACTTCGTTGTCGCTGATGCGCACCGTGATGTTTCCATCGTTTGCAGCAGCAAAACCTTTATCGTAGAGTCGTCGTCCGATTTCGCAGATGTCTTGTTTGATTTTATGTGCGTTGATCATAGCAAACTCGTGGTGTTAGTCTTTCGTAGTTATTCTTTTGGGAATTGATACTGGATATTAACTTCGTCTAGGATTGCGGAGTTGTACGCATCGACAGGTTTTAGTTCTGGGCGGAAAGGCTGGGCTGCTTCTCCTCCATCGGCTACCGCGATGATGCTACCAACGGAGGCACCTAGTTCATCCCAGACAACAATTGCGTCGGGGTCTGCAGGAGGGTTACCGACGAGGGATTCGCCGAAAGGTTCGGCAAGTTTCAAAACAGCACCAAGGGTCGTCGGGTGCGACTTGCTCAGGGTGACTGTTCCAACGACTCGGTAAATATGCATTGTCCGATTAAGTGTTTTGGGAAGTTAGGAGGTTGTGGTTTGTGGTTAACGATTCGATTGAATCTGTTCGGTGAACTTGCGAATTACGTTGCAAACGCCTGGGATAGTCCAACGTTTAGCTGGGATAATCAGTAGGTTTGCAGGGACTTCGAAAAGGATGTCTGTCAAGTCGCTCCACTGGGAAACGACGGCAGGACGCAAAGCTTCGTCTCTTGCGGATTGCCATAGTGCCGAGTGTGGAGCTTGGACGATTGCTACCGCAGCGCGGTGACCGGATCGCAAAGCGGAGGCGACGGCTCGGATAGCGGCTGCATCGTCTGATTGCATCGCATCGAGTTTGGTTTGTTTTGGACAGACCTGTTTTTCAAGGCTTCGCAACCATAGCACCGAGCCGGTGATAAACAGGGGAGGGGTAGCGATTTCTGTTTGAATTTTTACAGGTGTCGCAAGGCTCGCGATGGGATTCGCACCCTTTGGTTGTATCGACTTCGCCGTGGAGGCTTCTGCCGTCGATGCGATCCTCGTTGGGGTGATTCTTGTTAGTCCGCTGTTGTTGGTTGAGTTGCTGCTTGCGGAAGATTCCTTGTTGGGGAAATCACCGCGAGACCATTCAATACGTCGTTCGCGGAACCAATCTTTTGCGGCGGGGGTGACTAACGCTTGAGGGGTAAGTCTTACGCGACGGGTCCCAGCCGGTAATGTTTGTAGGACTTGAATACTGACAACTGCGTCCTGAACAAAAAATGGCGCGGTAATGTCTGCTGATGCAGTGTTATCGACTGGAGACTTGCTGTTTGCTGAAGCGGCGATCACGCCTGGCGGGTTGATTGGAGCCGGTATAGGGTTTACTGCTATCGTGGTCGAGTCCAGCATAAGTGCGGAGAGAACTTCTCTTACGATACGTTCAATGTCGATCCCATCGAGTGCCAGCGTATTGCGTGGAGCTTGGTTCATCATTGCGCTCCTTTCGTTGGCTTGTTGTTTCGTAAATCGGCATCGACTAGTCCGAGGACCGTCCAACGCAGGGGGCTATTTTGCAGACCGTATAGTTCTCGTACAGCGGCACCATCGCTGGTGAGCATAATTTTCTCACCCGCTCCAGCACCGAGGTAATCGGCGACGATTACTGGAGCCCCATCGCGCGAGCAGCCATCAGCGGCAAGCGGTTGGCATACCAACAGCTTGACGTTATCCAAGCTGCGGTGTTTAACCGTTGAGATCGCATTGCCGATGACGATGGCGAGTTGCATAGGTGATGGAGCTAGTTTGTGTAAGAGCTTAGCGGCCGAGGATGAACAGATCGTCAATCAGAGAGCAACGGCGTTCACGCGTGAAGGTCATTGGAGTGGTGACACCCTCACCGGTTGGGCCGGCTATCGAGAATGACAGGTAGCCTTCGCCACCGAGACCGAGAGCAGCCATACAAGGCCCGTTCTTGACGAACAGGGTGGTATCCATGGTTCGAGCCATGATTGTCATATTTCGAACATTTCGGGAGTGAATGATGCTGGTGTGCCGGTATCCATGTTCGGCTTGTTGCGCACATTCGACTGCTTTTTCGAAGCTTGGGCAGCGGACGAATGGGACGAAGGGCATCATTTGTTCGGTTTGAACGAATGGGTGATCAAAACCTGTTTCGCCGAAGAGGAGTTCGACGGAAGGATCGACTCGTCGTCCTGCGGCTTCAGCGAGTTTGATCGCGTCTTGACCGAGTAGTTCTTTGCGGGGTGCGAAGTGTTTATCGGCACCTTCGCCGACGACTTGCATGGCCGCACCGGTAAGGCGATCGACTTCAGCATGTTGCAGCCGCACCGCACCGGCACGGGTCATCGCATCCATCATGGCATCGAAGACGCTATCGACGACGAAGACTTCTTTTTCTGCGATACACAGGAGGTT
>CAIJIZ010000112.1 GCA_903820735.1 uncultured Pirellula sp. | reverse complement strand
GGCAAGCTTATCGTTTGGATACGCTTTTGGGGTGCCCGCATTGGGAATCTCCCAGGAAGCTGGCAAGGTCTATCGCCAGAGCCCAGAAGCGGCGACGCTCGAAGGGGTTCAGCAAGTCGCAGCGAGTGGTTCGAATCGAGACAAGATCCTCAAGGGTGGGGCGAAACCTGCTTGGATTTGGGGAGACAATCCCGACACCCGCTACATCATTCGCAAAACCTTTACCGCTACGAAGTCCACCGAAGCTTGGCTGACGGCATCGGCCGACAACGGCCTGTCGATCACTCTCAACGGTAAAAATGTTGGACGCAGCGAATCTTGGGAGGAAGGAATGACGGCGAATGTTACTTCTTCGCTGTTGGAAGGAAAGAACGAGGTTGTCTTCGAGGCGTGGAACAACGGGGGCGTAGCTGCACTCGTTGCAAAGCTTGGCTGGATCGATGCTCAGGGACAAGTTCAATCCGTGGTGACGGATTCGACTTGGCAAGTTGCACCGAAGGACAAGCCTTCGGAGAGTAAAGCTCCTAAGGTGATCGCAAGTTATGGCGATGGTCCTTGGGGAGAAGTTCTCAATCAATCGGGTGGTGGAGAGCGTGGTGCTTTTTCCGTTCAGCCTGGGTTTGTCGTCGATCGGCTCTTTACGGTTCCACAGGATGTATTGGGCTCTTGGGTTTGCATTACCACAGATCCGAAAGGTCGATTGATCGTCAGCGATCAAGGAGACAAGGGGTTGTTCCGAGTAACTCCGCCCAAGCCGGGGACAAAGGAAGAAACCTTGGTCGAAAAGATCCCTGTGAATATTTCGGCTGCTCAAGGACTTCTTTACGCATTCGATAGCCTTTATGTCTGCGTCAATGGCGGAGTCGGTAGTGGCTTGTACCGGCTGAAGGACACCAATGGTGACGATCAGTATGACGAAGTGAAGAAGCTCAAGGAGTTTCGTGGGGGTGGAGAGCATGGTCCGCATGCTTTGCGACTCTCACCGGATGGCAAATCGATTTACGTCAGTTGCGGCAATCACACGTTGCCACCGATGGATCGTTCGACGAATGCACCACCGCAGACGATGGGTGGTGCTCGCAAGGAGCAGTTGATCGGCAAGTTGCCAGATGGTTTGACCAGCAGGATTGCACCAAATTGGGATGAAGACTTGCTCTTGCCCCGTCAGTGGGATGCCAATGGGCATGCGGCTGGTATTCTTGCCCCCGGAGGATGGATCGCGAAAACCGATCCCGAGGGATCCGCTTGGGAATTAGTATCCATTGGCTACCGCAATCAATACGATTTCGACTTCAATCCTTCGGGTGACATGTTCGTCTATGATGCGGACATGGAATGGGATATGGGGACACCGTGGTATCGGCCTACACGGGTGGTGCATGCAACCAGCGGCAGCGAATTCGGTTGGAGAAGTGGGACGGGCAAGTGGCCTGGATACTATCCGGACAGTTTGCCAACACTTGTGGACATTGGGCCGGGTTCTCCGGTAGGGGTTGAATTTGGTACGGGATCGAAGTTTCCCGCGAAGTACCAGAAGGCTCTTTACATCTGCGACTGGACGTTTGGGACGATGTATGCGATTCACATGCAGCCAAATGGAGCATCCTACACGGCAACCAAGGAAGAGTTCGTTGGCCGCACCCCGTTGCCATTGACCGATGTGACGATCGCACAAGATGGTTACATGTACTTTACGGTCGGTGGTCGCGGCACTCAAAGCGAGTTGTATCGGGTGCGTTATGAAGGGAAGGAATCGACCGGAGCTGCACCTGCCGAGGTAGCGACGAAGGAGAAGGCCGATCGCGAAGCGATTGAGACATTGCATAACGAAGCTCCGAAGGATGCCGCGACGATTTCAAAATTGGTCGCTTCGTTGGCGAGCCCAGATCGACATATTCGATATGCGGCACGCGTAGCGCTTGAACGCGTACCTGCATCGCAGTGGGCAGACAAGATCCTTGCAAGCTCGGATACGAATACGCTTATCACAGGCACAGTGGGTTTAGCGAGGGTTGGTGATACGAGTATGCGAGAGCCGCTATTGATGCGACTCGGATCGCTATCGATGGCGAGTCTTTCCGCTTCGCAACGACTTGAGCTCACGCGAGCTGTTCAGTTGCTTCTCATCCGTCTGGGTGAACTTGATGAACCGCTTCGCAATGGAATGTTAGGGGTTATCGAGCCGTTGTTTCCTTCGGGTGATGAGACGCTTGATCGCGAATTGGTAATCCTCTTAACCTACCTTCAATCTCCCGTGCTCGCGGAAAAAGCGCTTCCGTTGCTATCGAAGGATCGGCAGAAGACCGAAGCAGACTATGAAGACATTTTGCAGCGAAATCGCGGTTATGGAGCATCCATTGCAGCGATGCTGGAGAATCAACCCGACTTACAGCAGTTCCATTTGGCATTCTCGATGCGCAACCTCAAAGAAGGTTGGTCCGTCGATCAGCGCAAAGAGTTTTTCCAATGGTTTGAAAAAGCCCAGCAGTGGAAGGGTGGCAACAGCTATCAGAAGTTCTTGATCAACGCTGCGAACGATGCTTATGCACTTTCGACCGACCAAGAGCGATTTGTTCTCGAAGCGCTCGGGGTACGCAAGCCGGCTCCATTGCCGACGAAGCTGCCTGAGCCGAAGGGACCAGGTAGAGCTTACACGACCGAAGACCTAGTGAAGCTTGCGGCGGACCGAATGAAGGGTCGCAATTTCGAGAATGGTAAGAACATGTACGCAGCGGCTCGCTGTGTCGTATGCCATCGATTTGGTGGTGATGGTGGAGCTACTGGCCCAGACTTGACCCAAGTCGCAGGTCGATTCGCGTTGAAGGACTTGGTCGATGCCGTCGTGCGACCGAGCCAAGTCATTTCGGACCAGTACAAGACCATGGTCTTGCAGATGGAGGATGGCACCGTTCACCCAGGCCGGATCGTCAACGACGTTGGCGGCAAGGTAACGATTGTCGTCAACCCTGAGGATGCGACGAAGACCGTGACGGTAGATCGCAGCGATATCGAACAAGAAAAGACTTCTGCGATTTCGTTGATGCCAGCGGAGTTGC
>CAIJIZ010000111.1 GCA_903820735.1 uncultured Pirellula sp. | reverse complement strand
GGCTGCGCCACTCGCCTTGGATCCAATCAATGCGGTCCATCAGCCCCAAGGCCGAAAGTTCCGAAGCGATCAGTTACTCGGCTCCCTTGCAATCGAGCGTGATCAAGTCGACGTCGTCGCTCCCAGCGTCCGATACCTTCTTCCAGAATTGCTCGACGGTTAGCAACGCAACCTCGACGCCGAAATCGCGGTATCGTGGCTCGCGCGATTTCCAAACGTCCAGAACGTAATCGGCGACCTGACTGTGCTAAACAGGTAACAATCGAAAACGATATCCCAAGCTCCATTCAGTGCTTGAAAGACATACACTAGTCGGAAATCTAGTCTTTCTGCACCGCCACGCTCTCCGACTCATCTAGACGGTACATGCGGTCCTCGACCACAACCACACGATCTCCGGTGTCCCAAAATTCTGCGGTTCCGGAATCAATTTCATCAACCTCCCAACGTGTTCCATCATCCATGACGATAACATGCCCGTCGTATTTTATTTCTTCGATGGTCCCATTTTCACTTGAAGCTAGCTGAAACATATTGAATCCCCACTCCCAAATCTGCTTGGCATCTGCCACGGATAGCTTTGCGATGGATATTCCATGGATCATCGCGGGGAATCCAGATTGCTGGAGTTGCTGATGGTAGTCAAGTTGCATGCCGCTAATTGAAGGGGTGGAGTCGAGTAATATCTCGGGTTCCTGGGATAGAGGTATCGTTAATCGACTTTGGCAATTTTTACATTTCGCTGTCTTTCCTGCATACTCGTCCGGTGCCCGTAAATCCGACCCACAACTTGGACAGTTGAATTGAATTGTCATGGTGGTGAACCCCTCAAAAAACAAACTCTGGGAATATTGCTATTTTGCAGTATCTCGAAAAATCGGCTTCGATCATTTCTCCCTCAAATCCCTACCATCAAAAGTATCGCTTTAGGCCTCCTGAAATCAGATCATCAATTTCTGATTCGCCGATAAGAACACAGGATGTTCGCGAGGCAAGTTCACGCGCCGACTTGGTGAAGGTGCTGTTTGTGATCACTGCACAATGTGTGCAATTATAGAAAATTCTTCCCGCAACAGCTTCTTGAACCGCTGCGTTCCCGACAGATCCGGAATAACCTTTTGCTTGGATCGCAAGCCGGACTCTCGAATACTGCACGATCAGATCAACGCCTTGATCTCCGGAGACCTTGGTCAACTCCACGCTATATCCATGGGCCTCGAAAACATCTGCAAGAAATTTCTCCCAATGCTCTCCTGTAAGGCTGCGCCAAAAGATTTTTGCGAAACGTCTTCGGACCGTCAGCAACTTGGATACTGAAGAATCACTCGCAACCTGGCCCGCTTGTGACTGCGTTTTTCTTTGCTGCTCCAGTGCGGCCACGATTTGCCTTGCGCCTCGCAGTCGACTTCGCGAGTCTAAGCACATCAATCGGACTTCTTCGAGCCGAGCCATTGAGTTGTCAGCGCACGTAGTAACTGTCCCTGCATCCTTACGAGAGTCGCAAACGACGACAACTCCGAATACTAAAGCGATGATCCCAAGTGCCAATGCTGTTCCGGTAACGATCGAAATGAGATAATCCGACATGAACGGCATCGCTTGTAAGCTTATCCGCAAAATCAGTAGGCCGAAGGCACTGGCAAGGATATACACTACTGCTATCGGCCACAGAGGAACCCCTCGAACTAAGACGGAAAGCTGTTGAGCAATCCCATGCCTAAGGTTTTGTACCCAAGCTCGGTAGTACTTCAAGCGAGCATGTCTTACGTACCGCTTGCAGTCTGTCACTTCTCGATATGCATCTTCTAAATCAATTTCGACTGACACAACGGAAGCGTCGTGCTCATCTATGATTTCTAAGCCCTCGCATTCGGTCGCAATTTGTTCGGGTGTTCGATCTCTCATGGCATATGTAAAAGCTTTATTGCAGGGCTGAATCTTCGTATCTACCATCGCCAGTTGGTTGCACTGCCAGCGCGAGAATTAGGTGTTCCTAAAACGTTCAAAAATTCGCATGTTCAGCATTTTAACAGTTAGGGAACCCGCGTCCACGTGCCAAGGGTAAATCCGAAAACATGTTTGACATGAACATCGCGTTTTACTGATACCACAGGCAATTTGATTCAGATACAACCCATGGATCGTTTTCGGTATGGGCTTTATGGCTTGGTAAAAAATCGAGAGAGTCATGGGCTTTGAATTCGTTGGTGAGTTGCCATTTTTTGGGCCAAACGACACCATCACACCAGTTGATGAGATCCAGCTTGGGCGGGAGCAAGGGG
>CAIJIZ010000110.1 GCA_903820735.1 uncultured Pirellula sp. | reverse complement strand
CGAGTGAAATAGAGACGCTATGTCGTGAATTGCTGAGTGAAAATCCGGATGTGATAGAGAAGGTTCGCGGTGGGAACACCAAGGCGGTTGCGTCTTTGGTCGGATTGGCAAAGAAGCGGAATCGGAACGCGGATCCGAGAGTGGTGCAGGAGACGTGTTTGCAATTGATTTCGCAAATGCAATAGTTCGATTATCCGCCACTTTGGTATTTAGTAGCCTTTGTGGCAATTAATCAGCGTAGCAAGCTGTTCAGCGAGTAGAGAAGAATAGATGAACTTACAGAAATACCTACGGTCTGAGATTCAGTCGATGGCACCTTACAAGCCGGGTGAGCAGCCTGGAGCGGCGAAGGTGATCAAGCTCAACACGAACGAGAATCCTTATCCACCGAGTGCAAAGGTTCTAGAGGCGGTCCGCGAAGCGAGCGGGCGGCTGGAGCGATACCCCGATCCATTGGGGACATCTTTCCGTAGAGTGGCTGCAGAGGTGTTGGGGGTAACCCCTGATCACATCCTCTGCGGAAACGGCAGCGACGATATCTTGACGATCCTTACGCGCGGCTTCGTCTCCCAGGGGGATGTATTGCGTTTACCTTTCCCGAGTTACATCTTGTATCGCACTTTGGCGGAGATTCAGGGAGCGAAGTTTCAGGAAGTGCGGTTCTTGAAGGACTTTCAGTTAGCACCGGAGTTTTATGCGGCGGGGGATCGGTTGAAGTTAGTATTCTTGCCGAACCCGAATTCTCCGAGCGGGACGATGATCGATCCCGAAGCGATTTTGCGATTGGCTCATAGTGTTGATTGCCCTGTGGTAGTCGATGAGGCTTATGTGGATTTCGCCCCGAGGCATTGCGTTGAGTTGATCGCGAAGGATCCGAGAATCATGATTTCTCGGACGTTGAGCAAGTCGTATGGGCTTGCGGGATTACGGTTTGGGTACTTAGTTGCGGATCCTGCCTTTGTCGAGATGCTTCGCAAAGTCAAGGACTCTTACAATACCGATGCGATCAGTATTGCTGCTGCGACGGCGGCGATGAGCGATCAGGAGTGGTTGCGAGCGAACGTATCGAAGATACTTGCGACGCGCACGAGGTTGGAGGCTGGACTTCAAAATTT
Organism: uncultured Pirellula sp.; assembly: GCA_903820735.1. Lineage (GTDB taxonomy): Bacteria > Planctomycetota > Planctomycetia > Pirellulales > Pirellulaceae > JBKCUI01. The sequence goes on along the minus strand of CAIJIZ010000110.1, from coordinate 12,234 downwards.
GGGATTTGATGTGATTCCTTCTCAAGCGAATTTTGTTTGGGGGACGAGGAGTGATCGGCCGGTCAAGCCGCTTTACGAAGCGTTGCGGGCACAGGGGATCTTGGTGCGGTACATGGATTACACGCAGAGTGCAACTCCGGGCTGTGATGGCTGGGGAGATGGATTGCGCATCAGCGTCGGGACCGATTCAGAGATCGAAGCTTTACTGTTGATCCTCAAAGGGATTCTCGCTGGCTAGGAATCCTGTGATTCCAACAGGGAAGCGAGACTTGGGGCTAGTTATTGTTCGTTGTAAAAGCGTCTTGCGGCGGGGTGGTAGGGAAGTCCTTGCCATTCGGCCGCCATCTCTTTGGAAATGATTCCATCGGTAATCGGTGGGTCGCTGTAGATAGCGTTTAAGCATTCTTCTACGAGTCGCGATGGGGCATCTTTTCGCACGACGATCAGGGCTGCGGTAGCCAGGGTGGCGATCGGGGTTTTGACGCTGCCACGGTAAGCACCGGTATTGAACTGGTAGAGGCGAAACATCGGTTCAGAGAGGGGGATATTCGCCGCATTATCGATTTGTAAAAGTCGAAATTCACCCAGTGCAAGCAGTTCGCTAAGTCCACTTTGTTCGGGTTTTATCACGGCGAACATCGGCAGTTTTTGGTCTCGGATGCCAGGGGTGTTCCAATCGGCATCGAGGGGTTCGAGGTCCGATTCGGAGATGCCGAAATGTTTGAGAAGTTTCAAACTTGCTTGCCTGGTGCCGGAGTCTTTGCTGCCGAGCACGACTTTCTTGCCTTTGAGGTCGGAGACCGAATCGATAGTCGCTTCGGTCGGAATCAGGACATGGATGGGTTCGAAGAACAACGGAGCGATGACAGAGACTTGATCTGATCGAATGGTCGATTCTTGCATCAGCGCGATATCGGCATTGAGTTCTAGGAGTTGTCGAAGGTTTTCGACAGAACCGCTTGTGGAGATGACGGTAGGTTGTTTTCCTGATCCGGTTTTCATGCGATCGGAGACTTTACCGGCCAAGTCGTAGTACATGCCGCCTGGAGATCCCGATGCGATCGTGATATTCGTCGGAAGCTGAGTATCTCGGAAACGGGAGAAGAGACCGTTCCCAAGTAAGAGAAAGGTGAGGATAAGTCCGGAGGCGATCAGGAATGAGTTCTGTGCCCAGCGTTGCGAAGCTGAGGGTTCGATTTGTTTTCCGCCGGTGAGGGCTGCTACGATCGGAATGTTGCGGAACCAAAACACGGCTCGTCGAGCGAGCGAGGGAGGTTTTGCTTCGATCGGGTGACCGTTGAGGAATCGCTCGAGGTCATCGGCTAGGGCGGATGCAGAGGGGTATCGAAGTGGAGGCTGTTTTTCAAGGCATTTGCCGACGATGGTTTCGATATCTGCGTGGATGTGGGCTTGCAGTTGCCGGATGTTTGGAGCGGGGCGATGCATGACGTGCATCATCGTTTGCATGACGGTGTCGGCTTGGAAGGGTGGTTTGCCGGTCAGGAGAGCGAAGAGAATAGCACCCATCGCATAGACATCGGTCGCGACCCCTTGTGCTTCACTTTTACCCAAGGCTTGTTCGGGGGACATGTAGCTTGGAGTCCCGAGGGCTGCGCCGGTGGCGGTGAGTCCTTGTTCGGCTCCGATTTGTTTAGCGAGCCCGAAGTCGGTGATAACGACGTGATCGAACTCATCGATCAGGACGTTGGCGGGTTTCAGGTCACGGTGCACGACGCCATGTTGGTGGGCGTAATGGATTGCGTTGGCAACATCGCGGACGTATCTGACGGCTTGTTTTACATCCAGGGGGCCTAGCGCAAGTTTCTTTGCGAGGTCGGTGCCTGGGATGTAGTCCATGGAGAAGTAGTGGTGCCCGTTGCTTTCTCCGCAGTGGTAGATTGTGACGATGTTCGGGTGAGTGAGTTTTGCGACGCTGCGAGCTTCGCTGTAGAAGCGTTCGACTTCTTCGTCGGATGCAAGTGCGCCGGAGCGGATCATTTTGATAGCGACGCGGCGGTTTAAGGCGATTTGGTTCGCGAGATAGACCACGCCCATGCCACCGCGCCCGAGGATTCGCTCCAAAACGTAGTCCCCAAATCGGCATGGGAGATTGGCTTGGGTGTTATCGAGCTGCGGGAAGTCCGAGACGGGGTTTTTATGGGCGGAGCCGGATGGTTTAGCCAAGACATCGAGGGTGTCGGCGTTGGGGTCGTAGCTAGAGCGATTTGGGTCGATGGTAAGGGCGATGGCGGACTGAGGCGGTTGGGGCGGTTGGGTGGTAGTGCCGGGGGTGTCGATGTTATCTTCTGCAAGAGTTGGGCCGGCCATTTCCTCGATCCAATCGGCGGCTTCAAGCAGTTCTCGCAAGCGTGGGGCGAGGGCCGGGTTGGCTTGGATAAAGCTTTCTCGGTCGATACGGCTACCCGCATCGTGGTGTCTTAAGAATTCCAAGAGGACTTCATCAAGTTCTTCAGGCAGATCTTCTTCCGTCGGACGCTCGGACATCGGGAGACTCTTTTCCCCGTGGCGGGGCAATGGACGCAGAACCAATATGGAGATTATCGGTTGCTTTGGGACGGATTCCAAGGGCCTTGGAAGGTGATTTCTCCACCATTTGGTCCGGCTCCCGGACCAAGTTCGACGGAATAATCCGATGCGGCGATCAAGGCTTCGTTGTGTTCGATGGCAATGACGCTATTTTTGCGTTCGACGAGTAACTGGATGCACTGAACGAGTCGCTCGACATCTTGGAAATGCAATCCGGTGGTCGGTTCATCCATAACGATCAGCGATCCGCTCGGGTCATCAAGGTAAGAAGCGAGTTTCAGTCGCATCATCTCGCCAGCCGAGAGAGTTGAAAGACTTTGGCCGATGGGTAAGTACCCAAGCCCGATATCTCGAAGTGGTTGAAGTTTTTTCAGGAGTTTTTTCTCCCCTCGAAAGAACGCTTCGGCTTGGTCTGCACTCATTTCCAGAACGTCAGCGATCGATTTGTTACGGTACTGGATATCGAGGATGTGGGGTTGGAAGCGTTTTCCACGGCACTCGCCGCATGGAAGTTGGATATCGGCCATGAACTGCATATCGACGAGGGTAAAGCCGAGCCCTTCGCAGTTCGGGCAGCGGCCTTTTCCGCTATTGAAACTGAAGTCAGCATCGCGGAGTGATTGGTTTTTCGCTGCGGGGAGTTTCCCGAAAATGGTTCGAATCTCGTCGAGGATTTTCAAGTAGGTCGCGGCGCACGAGCGGATGGATTTCGCGATCGGCGACTGGTCGATAGCGATTACTCTGCGAATGGAATCGATTCCTGTGAGGGACCCGAACGGGAGCGGTGGCTGAGTTTCTTCTTGGATATTTTCAAGAATTGCCGGGACGAGTGTATCGAGAATAAGGGAGCTTTTGCCTGCCCCGGAGACACCGATGACGGTGCAGAAGCAATTCAGGGGGATTTTCAGTTCCGGGACGTTGAGGTTTCTGCCTTGGGCTTTTCTTAGGGTGATCCAAGGTTGCTTGGGGGACTTCGGATCGATCGGGCGTTTGGGTGGAAGGGGAGGTGGGTTAAAGAGATATTTTGCAGTCAGACAGTCGCTCTTGGAGAGTTTCTCTGGAGGGCCGCAGAAGCAGACTTTGCCGCCATTGGCGCCAGCTTGTGGGCCGATTTCGATCACCTGGTCGGCTTGCTCTAACAGGAATGGTTCGTGTTCGATCAGAACGACGGTGTTGCCGCGATCGATCAAGCGGCGAACGGCTTTGGCGACTCGCTCGGTATCGCGCGGGTGCAGTCCTACGGTTGGTTCATCGAGAACGTAGAGCATATCGACCAAATCGGAACCGAGGAGGTTCGTCAGTTGAACCCGTTGAGCTTCTCCACCGCTAAGGGTGTGCATCGTTCGCGAGAGGGTCAAGTATCCCAAACCGACATCGTGAAGATAATTCAATCGCGAGAGGACTTCTGCCGTAGCGCGTTGGATACCGACTTGCTTGTCGGATGGGAAGCTACCGATCGATCTGCTTAAAGCTCCGATAAGTTCGATGAGTTGATCGATTGAGAGCTCGGTGAGTTGGAAGAAATTTTTATTTTGGTACTGATAAGCCAATGCGTTCTTGCTGAGTCGCTCACCGAAGCAAATGGTGCAAGTTTTGTAGGATTTCCAGCGGTTCAAGAAGATTCGAACGTGCATCTTATATTTTTTGCGTTCGAGCCATTGGAAGAATCCATCGAGACCGCCAAAGCGATGTTTGGTTGATCCATGTTCGATGATCTTCCAAGCTTCTTTCGGTAGCTGGTCGATCGGGGAGTCGACGTCGATGTTTTCGCTTGAAGCTAGCGCGAGGAGCTCTTCCAATTCGTGTTGGTAGGCGGGGGTGCGCCAGGGAGCGATCGCACTTTGTTGAAGGCCTTGGGGGCGGATACTCAGCGATCGATCTGGAACGATTTTTTCCATGTCGATCTCGGAAGATTCCCCGAAACCGGCGCATTTTGGGCAAGCCCCTAAGGGGCTATTGAAGCTAAAGAGTCTCGGTTCGGCGAACGGAATGCTCAGTTCGCAAGACGCGCAAAGTAGTTCCGAGGAGAAGCGATGGACTTCGAAAGGCTTGCTGTCGATTTCGGTCGTTTGGATATTGGGTGATTGAGCTGCAGTTTCGTCTGAAGATTGGCCAATGTGTTCTAGAAATACGGTGACATGGGAGTGGTCATGGTCGAAGGCGAGTTCGGCAGACTGTCGAACGGAGATCTCCAAGGGAGAGGAGCAACGGAATCGGTCGAAGACCACGAAAGCTTCGCCGGCTTTTGGAAAGACTCTGGCTAATTCTTTGCGATCATCGGAGAGTTCGATGGTCGAGCCGGCGACGATAAAACGGGTCCATCCTGAGGACTGCCAGTGAGCGAGTTGTTCTGCGAGTTCTGCTTTGTTGTGCCAGCGGATGGGGATCGTCAGGATTGCGCGTCGGGAAGCGAAAGTTTCGAGTTTGTCGCACATCGAGTTGGGGCTGAAGGCTTCGATGGGACCTTTGCAGTTTGGGCACGATGGGAGAGAGATCAAAGAGAACAGAACGCGCAGAGGTTCGAGCAAGTCGGCGGTAGTGCCGACGGTGCTACGGTTGTTTCGGGAGCGGTCGGAACGAGTGATCGCAAGGGTGGGTGGAAGATGATCGAGACGCTCGAATTTTGGTTTTTCCAATCGAGCGAGGAATTGGCGGGCGTATGCGGAGAAGCTTTCGATGTACCTACGCTGTCCTTCGGCGTAGAGCGTGTCGAGTGCGAGAGAAGTTTTCCCGCTGCCGCTGACCCCGCATAGGACCGTTAGTTTGTGGAGGGGGATATCGACATCGAGGTTTTTGAGGTTGTGTTCCTGGGCTCCACGAAGTTCGATCGCGTGGAGTTTGGGGAGGGTTTTGGAATTTTTGGAAGCCAAGGCGCGCTCGATTAGGCTTATCCGCCGGGCTGGAGGAAACGGATGACGGAGAAGATCCATCCGGAGGCGAGCAGCAGGATGCTTGCCACCGCGCAAGCGATCCAGAAGGGAGTTGCGAGGTGGTTCGCAGGGGGGCGTTTTACGGAGGGGGTAAGCAGTTTCGAAAGCCACGCTTCGCGATGGGAAGAGGATGCAAACCAGCGAGAGTGAGAGAGTTCGAGGATGCCGAATTCCAGGGAGAAAATAAGGGCACCGAATTCAATTTCCCTGTTAGACTCTTGGGGATCGGCGGGTTCGGTGGAGGTGGGAGTTGGGGACAGCAGGGATTGGGCAGCGGGTTGCGTACGGATTCTTGCGATTTCAAAACACCATACTTGGTTGCCGAATTGCGTCTCTGATTCTTCGCTGAAGTGGATAGGACGGAGGTTTTCGAGTCGGCAAGCGTGCTCGTCAGAACCCAGACGTTTTGCGCAGTCCAAAGCGCACTGCGTGACTTTTTGCCACGTTTTCCGCGAGAATTGAAGATGTTCAGTCGAGGATTTCACAGTCCATTCCTTCGTTGCTGCGTGGATCTAGAGCATAGTATAGTGGGGGCAAGTGGAGATTCCCAAGGCTTGGTTGGGAGGAAAACGGTAAACCTTGGTGGAAATTTATTTTGCCCAAGGGACGAAACTGGATCGATGAAGTGAGGAATAGTGTGGGGGGGCGATCGATTGTTTGAGCGAAAGAGTTTGAAGTGGCCGATTCTCGTAGCGACGTTGATGATAATCAGCGTTGTGGGGCTGACGGTCGGCTGGGTTTTGCTGAATGTTTTCAGTGCGTTGGATCCGCAGAAGAACAATCGTGCGGAGATTTATTGGATTTTGCTAAGCGTCGGCGCGATCTTGTTCGCGTTTCTGTTGGCGGGAGTGATTTTGTATTTGATTTGGATTATCCAGAACATCAATCTCAACCGCAGGCAAAGCAACTTCATCGATGCCGTCACCCATGAGCTCAAGACGCCGATAGCGTCGTTGAAGTTGTATTTGCAGACACTCAATCGTAGGAGTGTCGAGGGGCCGCAGCGGCAGCAGTTCTACCAGACGATGATGGAGGACGTTGATCGATTGGATCGGCTGATCAACCAGTTGCTCGATGTCGCGAGGCTTCAGCGTGTCGATCAGGAGCCGATGCCTAAGGAGTGGGTTTCGATCGACGCGGTGATTAGGGATAACATCGCGAGCTTGACCAAGCAGCATGGAATCGGCAGCGATGTATTTCGGTTTAGCGATTGTGATTGTGAGTTATTTGTTCAACGGGTCGACTTGGACGTCCTGTTGAGAAATGTGATGGATAATGCAATCAAATACGCATCTGCTTCACCGGAGGTAGAAATACGAGTCGAGTGTGAGAAAGACCAAGCTGTGATAAATGTGTCGGATAATGGGGTGGGGATACCAAGGCATTTGCGGCGGAAGATATTCTCAAGGTTTTATCGGGCGGGAGATGAGTTGGAGAGAAAGAAGCCGGGGGTGGGGTTGGGGTTATTCCTGGTTCGCTCGATAGTGGAGAGGTTGCGAGGGAGTATTACGGTTGCGGAGCGGGGTAAGGGAGGTGGAACGACGTTTGTGATAAGGATTCCGCAGGGGAGAAAGATTGAGGTTAAATGAGAGAGTTCGCGGAGGGGCCTTTTACGTGGTGCGGTCCTGGAATGTGGTGCGGTCCTGGAATGTGGTGCGGTCCTGGAATGTGGTGCGGTCCTGGAATGTGGTGCGGTCCTGGAATGTGGTGCGGTCCTCCCGGGCCGCAACGACGAGCGTAGCGAGGCGTCCAGTGCGAGTTGGTTGCGCGGACGATTGCGCGGACTGCGGGCCAGGAGACCCACACCACCATAGGGCCGCAAAGACGAGCGCAGCGAGGCGTTCAGAGCGCGTGAGTTGCGCGGACCATTGCGCGGACTACGGCCCAGGAGGACCGCACCACGATTGCGCGGACTACGGCCAAGCCAGGCATTAGGCTTTAGGCATTAGGCTTTAGGCTTTAGGCTTTAGGCTTTAGGCTTTAGGAAAGCAGCGATCGCTGGTGGGTTTCGCGGTCGGTGGTTTGGAGGTGGAGGAGCAGTGATGGTATTTAGGTTGTCGCGGTGGTTTGAGAAGTTGGCGGCCGACCGCTTCACCACATCCTGCCTGTCCCTACCTGCTCAACTAATGCTTCCGGCCAAAAACCATTGTTAAACGAAAAAACCCTCCAGGAGTGCTGGAGGGTTTCTGATGTTTTCACTTTTGCTTCACGGGCCCGAAAGCAAAAATCAATTACTTCTTCATGCGACGACGCATGAAAGCGATGCCGCCAAGGCAAACGAGCGAGGTGAGAGCAGGCTCAGGAACTGGTGGAACATCGCTGGTCGAAACGGCCAACGTGTAGTTGAAAATGGAGGTGCCCCAAGTCGAACCACTGTTGGTCGAGGACTTGACGCCGAGGTAGCTAAATCCCGAGCTGTTTTGTGCACTTGGTGCAGCATTTCCGTTTTCGATGTACCAGCTAAGACCAACTTGTGGAAGCACCCAGTAGGAGGTCGAAGCAGTCAGGTTCGTACCCGAGAAATTGAACTGGTAAACGTTCTTGGTAGTAACGGTTGTACCAGAAGAAGTCGCAACGAGAGTTCCTGGGGAACCTGCGTTGTCCGAGTAAATTGCTACAGTCTTAGATCCGACATCGTTGTTGAAACCAACGATCGAAACCCAATCGAGTTTTTGTGCGGATGCACCGGTGGTGAAACCGGACGCCAGCCAGTTGTTTGCCAGAATGTCGGTGTTGGTTGGACCGCTGGTATCGGTCAAACCATTTGCACCCATGTTCGAAAGAACAACGCCCGCTTGTGCTGGGCTTGCGGCGAAGAACGCCATGGCCATCAAGGCCAATACCAAAAACTTAGATTTCATCAAAACCAACCTCCCAAAAACTTACTATCGCTCCAACACGAGGCACGACACCCCGGGATTTCCGATTAGATCGTAGATGCAGTAGTATTCCTCTGTCAACTACCCGAGCAAAACTAAGATGAGAAAAAAAGCAAGAATTGAATGAACGATTCTTCAAGAATTCCTGTCCGTTGATTGTAATTACTCGCATTTTTCCGGTTTTATGAGGAGGGCTGTCGCAGCTGTTGTGGTGCGGTCCTTTACGTGGTGCGGTCCTGGAATGTGGTGCGGTCCTCCCGGGCCGCAAACACGAGCGCAGCGAGGCGTCCAGTGCGCGTGGGGTGCGCGGACTACGGCCCAGGAGGACCGCACCACCATTGCGCGGTCAGCGGGCAAGCCAAGCCAGGCATTAGGCTTTAGGCTTTAGGCTTTAGGAAAGCAGCGATCGCTGGTGGGTTTCGCGGTCGGTGGTTTGCAGGTGGGCGGCCGACCGCTTCACCACACCCTACCTGCTCAACTAATGCTTCCGGCCAAAAACCATTGTTAAACGAAAGAACCCTCCAGGAGTGCTGGAGGGTTTTTGATGTTTACTGTTTTGCTTCACGGGCCCGAAAGCAAAAATCAATTACTTCTTCATGCGACGACGCATGAAAGCGATGCCGCCGAGGCAAACGAGCGAGGTTAGAGCAGGCTCAGGAACTGGTGGAACATCGCTGGTCGAAACACCAAGCGTGTAGTTGAACACGGAGGTGTTCCAAGTCGATCCACCGTCGGGCGAGGTCTTGACTCCGAGGTAGCTAAACCCTGAGGCATTCTGTGCAGTTGGTGCATTGTTCGCGGATTCGATGTACCAGCTGAGGCCAACTTGTGGAAGCACCCAGTAGGAGGTCGAAGCAGCCAGGTTCGTACCCGAAAAATTGAACTGGTAAACGTTCTTGGTAGAAACAGTTGTACCAGAAGAAGTTGCGACGAGAGTTCCTGGGTATCCCGCGTTGTCCGAGTAAATTGCTACGGTCTTCGATCCAGTATCGTTGTTGAAACCAACGATCGAAACCCAGTCGAGCTGTTGGGCGGATGCACCGGTGGTGAAACCGGAAGCCAACCAGTTGGCTGCCAAGATGTCGGTGTTGGTTGGACCGCTGGTATCGGTCAAACCATTTGCACCCATGTTCGAAAGAACCACGCCCGCTTGTGCTGGGCTAGCGGCGAAGAACGCCATGGCCATCAAGGCCAATGCCAAAAACTTCGTTTTCATTAAAACCAACCTCCAAAAAACCAAACTTCCGCTTCAACGCGAGGCACGACACCCCACACTTCATAGTTGGACTTTATCGGCCTGAGGATTCCCAAGTCAATTGCGGGATTTCTTTGAAGATGATAGAAACGCAAGAATCTATTGAACAATTTTCCGGTGAAATCACCCGATAGGTTGACATTGCGCAAGGCTTGCCGGTAATAGGGATAAGATATAGGAAATACTTCCCTGTTCTATAGTAAGAAAGAGGGGGGGTGAGGTGTAAAAGAACCGGTATCGACGCAGGTACAGTTCCTTCGTCTTTTGACCCCGTTGGTGGCTCGTTGGAATTTAATACCCGATTTTGGAGTAGATAAAGTGTCTCGCATCATTCTGCTATTGGTTTTCATGATGGCTTTTATGGCGGCTTCTGCACGGGATTCTGCAATGGCTCAAGACGAACAAACGCAACAAGCGGATCCCTACCAATGGCTTGAAGATGTCGGGGGTGAGAAAGCTCTCGAATGGGTAAAAGCCCGCAATGCCGTGGCGCAAAAGCGAATCGAAGCAGACGGCGGCTTTGACAAATTGCGCACCGATTTGCTTGCAATCTTGGATTCCAATGAGCGGATCCCATTCGTAACAAAACACGGTGAGTACTACTACAATTTCTGGCGCGATCGAAAGAACGAGCGAGGACTCTGGCGTCGTACGACACTCAGCGAATACCAAAAGTCGGCTCCTGAGTGGGAAGTGTTGTTGGATCTCGACGCTCTGGGGAAGAGCGAGGGTGAGAACTGGGTGTGGAAAAGTGTTTCTTTACTGCGACCTGACTACAAGCGAGCATTGGTGTCCCTGTCGCGTGGCGGGGCTGATGCGGTGGTGGTTCGTGAGTTTGACCTCGAGCAGAAGACTTTTCTAACGGATGGCTTTTCCTTGCCCGAAGCAAAGGGAAGTGTTTCTTGGGTCGATCAGGATCACATTTTCATCTCGACCGATTTTGGAACCGGGTCGATGACCGATTCGGGGTATCCTCGCATCGCCAAGTTGTGGAAACGGGGCACACCGGTCTCGGAGGCGAAAGTTCTATATGAAGGCAAGCAGCAAGACATGTCCGTCGGTGCCATGCACGATGACACTCCGGGCCATGAGCGGAATTTCGTAAGCCGAAATTTGGCTTTTTACAACGATGAATTGTATTGGCTCAAGAGCCCGGAAGAATTGATCAAAATCGACGTACCGAACACCGCGAACAAAAGTGTGGTTCGGGAAATGTTGATCATCGAGCTTCGTGAGCCTTGGACTGTTGCTTCGAAAACCTTTGCTGCCGGATCGCTACTAGTGGCCGATTTCGACGCTTACATGTCTGGCAAGCGGGATTTGGAGGTCTTGTTCGAACCGACTGAATCGACGGCGCTATCAAGTTTCGGCGCGACGAAGAACGCTTTGATCCTCAACGTGCTTGAAGACGTGAAGAATCGAATCTATGTGTTGAAGCGAACGGATCGCGAGGGGAAGAAGGTCTGGAGCAAGGAGCCTTTGGTGGGCGCACCGGCTTTCGGCACGGTCAATGTCACGGCAGTTGATCCGGATGAGTCGGACGAATACTTCATGACCTCAACGGACTACCTCAATCCGACGACATTGTCGATGGGGACGCTTGGGCAAGCACCTAAAGAGTTAAAGCGTCTGCCTCCGTTCTTTGACTCTTCAAAGTTTGAGATTTCGCAGAACTTCGCGACGAGTGATGATGGAACGAAGGTCCCTTATTTCATGGTTGCGCCGAAGGGTTTAGAACTCAATGGAGAGCATCCTACGTTGCTTTACGGCTACGGTGGGTTTGAGATCTCGCTGCAACCGAATTACAACGCAAGTGTCGGGCGAGCTTGGCTCTCCGAAGGTGGCGTTTATGTGGTTGCAAATATTCGCGGTGGTGGCGAATACGGTCCACGCTGGCACCAAGCAGCCTTGAAGGAGAATCGTTTGCGTGCCTACGAGGATTTCGCCGCCGTAGCAAAGGACTTGGTCGCTCGCAAAGTGACTCGCAAAGAGCGGCTTGGTGTTCAAGGTGGTTCCAACGGCGGCTTGTTGGTGGGCAACATGGTAACGTTGTATCCTGAGTTATTCGCAGCAGGGGTTTGCCAAGTCCCATTATTGGACATGAAGCGATACAACAAGCTTCTCGCAGGAGCTTCGTGGATGGCCGAATACGGCAACCCTGATTACCCCGAGCAGTGGGCTTACATTCGCAAATTCTCCCCTTACCAAAATGTGCAGCCAAATGTGCAGTATCCCAAGGTCTTGTTTACGACTTCGACCCGTGACGACCGAGTGCATCCTGGCCACGCTCGCAAGATGATGGCGAAGATGGAATCGCAAGGTCATTCCGTGTGGTACTACGAGAATATCGAGGGGGGGCATGGTGGAGCTGCGAACAACAAGCAGTCTGCGTACATGCAATCGTTGGCTTATACGTTTTTGAAGCAGGAGCTGATGAAGTAAGATTGGCGCTAAAGTGCAGTGAGGCGTGAGGCCTGAGGCTTTAGGCTTTAGGCTTTAGGCTTTAGGAAAGCAGCGATCGCTGGTGGGTTTCGAGGCCGTTAAGGTCTTGAAACGTTGTGCGGTCCTTTACGTGGTGCGGTCCTCCCGGGCCGCAAACACGAGCGCAGCGAGGCGTCCAGTG
>CAIJIZ010000109.1 GCA_903820735.1 uncultured Pirellula sp. | reverse complement strand
GCTGGGAGGCTTTTTCGAAGGTGCGATTGGTGGGGGCTTGTTCGGATCGCTTTGACCGGGTTCCTGAACCAACGCGCTTGCAAGTTGCACAGGTTCGTGATTTTTGTGATTGGCAAAGTGACTTTCGGTAGCCGTGTGCAACGGCTTGGGTTTTCTCTCGGGTGGTGGCACGAGCAGTACCGGATCGGTCGTTCTCCTCGTTTTTCGTTCGATATGCTTGGTTGTCCCGGCGTTTCGAGTTGCGAGTAGATAGGTGAGAAAGCCTATGCTCGCGAAGATGACTACGATGCTGGTAATCGTATGAAATAGGGCTGTTTTTGGGGCGTTAGATTGCGATTTAGCAGACGGAGCATCAGCCTGAGCTACTTGGACTGCGCTGGCAGCCTCATAGTTTACTGTATTGCCTTCTCTGGATATTCGCCTGGGTGAAACCGCCAAAACCCCAATCCTTGCCAATTGGACATCGAGAACTTATTCCCGTTGAGGAGAATTTCTATTCCGGTCAATTGGAGTTGACTCTAGCAGTTGCCGAGAACTTACCGCAAGGTTGGCTTGAAAGCTGGTTAGATTTTATGAAATGCGGGCGATGGGCTATCGCGCGAAACCGATTCCGAACCCGCCGATTTCGGCTTGGAAGCGTTGGAAGATTCCGTTGACAGTCCAGCCAAAGCTAGCATTGATGTTATTCGAGTACGAGGCGGTTGCGCCGTTGGCACCGCTTGATTGGATTTGGAAGAAGTTAGCCGTGCTTCCGGTCGACGGATCGACCAAGGATCCTATCAGGATGGATGTACCGGAAGCCCCAACTCCTAGTCCCCTTACTTCTGAAGCTTGTGATTCGCCGATCACTTCGAGGTTGGCAAGACCTATTTCTGATAGAAATCCTGGTTGGGTATCGACTGGTTCGCTCGCTAGTAGCACACCAGATGCCGAGATGGTGCACAAAAACAGACCGGTGGATTTAAACCAACTTTTGATAGTGGGATTTGGGCGGGACATAAGTAGCACCATCTGCAATTGTGGGTTGGCAAAACTGTTAACCTGCGAGCAATACATATGATTAGGTTTCGATGATGATCGAGTCAAGTTTTTTAGCAATTTATTTCCGAATTATTCAAGAATAGGGGCTTTCTTGCTTCCGGGGGCCGCGACGGGGTTGGTGAACCGAAAGGGAACAGCACGCACAATCCTCACGATCCGCAGAGTTTACCTAAACCTCAAGGGTGCCATGGGTCGAAGAGATCTGTGACAGTGGCTTTTTGCCTGGATCATTTGGGTTGCTATTGGATTGGTTCAGGAAGAGAAGAGTAGTGATGAAAAGCCAAACTCTGCAAACCTGGCTACATGCAACAGCCTTGTGCTTTGCGTTGGCAACACTAGGAAGTGCAGTTTTTGTCTCGTTTTGGGATATGCAAGGTGATCCGAACGACTCTCTCGATCTAGTAGATGAGATGGAACTGGTGCCACTGGAGGCTGAAATTCCGGGTCGGTGGACTCAATCTCAAAGGGAAAGGGAGCGATCCGAGGATGGATCCGGTGCGAGGAGAGCGTTGTTGGTGTTACGTGCCCGTTCTTTGGCTCAAGCCGAGCCACCGAAACAGTTGGCAGTCCAGGCTGAGGACAGCCAGAGCAAAACCGAATTCTCCGTTGAGCGTGCCGCCTCTGATGAGCGTGCCGTGCCTGATGAGCTTGTTGTGCCTGATGAGCTTGTTGTTCCAGTGCAGAATGGCGACCTTGAAGCTCTGCAGAGCGGGTTAGTTGCCCTACCACCCTTTTTGACATCCCCTACCCAATCGACCGGTTCATCGAGTTTTGACGGGTCCGTTGAACGAGTTGTTCCACCTGAGATAGCGAGGTTGGAGGTAGAACGAAAGGTTGTAGGTCCCCAGTGGCTCAGGGGTGATGGCTTGATTCTTGGTTGGGATGGAAGTCGGTGCATCACTGCTGGGGTACTGGAAGATACAGCGGATCTGATTCATCCTTTAGCGTCGATCCCACCGATTAGGAGAATTGAACGTGCAGAGATTGCATTGGTCAACTACACCGAGAAATCGATCGACTCGGAGTCCTATGAAGACAGTGATCTTTGGGAGTCCGATCAAGACACATCAAGTTC
>CAIJIZ010000108.1 GCA_903820735.1 uncultured Pirellula sp. | reverse complement strand
GGATGGCACTTGGTCTTTGCGTCTAATGAGGGAATCGCTGCCGACAAGAGTGGATTATTTTGGTAATTGCAGAGGATAGTGGGTGTGCTGGTATTTGTCCGATTGTCGGGTGAGTCGTTGAGAGAAAGCCGAGGTCGAAACGGACGCGGGATTCGCATCCGGTTTGTCATTACGAGTGAAGTTTGAGTGAGAGGCGAGTGAAGCGGGCGCTAGAGGCGGTCGTGGCGCAATGATTGCGCGCGGAGTGTGGGGGGGCTAGAAGATTAAGGGACGAACAGGCACAAATGAACTGATCGAGGGGGGGATTTTAGGCGAAGCGAGTCACTCTGAGCCCCGATTATGAATACAAGCATTTTTTTAAAAATCGACGCAGGTTCAGGGACTGTCCCCGGTCGGCGCAGCGGCAGAATGCTAGCAATCTACTCGCTCCGGGGGGCGGATAGGGGCATTCGCCAGTCGAGATGCGGGCTAGTTGCCATTAAGCTCGGCGCTCAAAACCCAGGAGCTTCACTACTCGCATACAATCGTACAATCGGATTTAGTATCCAAGGGTGCTCCCTGATAAGCCGAAGTCCCGAACAGATCGCGCAATAGCTCTATTTTGGATCGGGCTTTTGACCACTGGTGCACACCATCCCACCCTGCCATGCTGGAAGCCTTTGCATGGAAGGGGCGTGCGAGATCACGGATGGAGACCAGGGGTGAACAGTATCAATGTTACTCAGCGGTGATTCGTTGGACGATTAGTATTCCAGGACCCTAGGCAAGCTCTTCGCTGACGATACCCATGCTGTCACCTCTGCCAAACTCGGCGGCTGTCGCGTGTTTCGTTTGTTCGCTGCATTGATCTGCTTGAGCTTTGTATGAAGATTTGAAGGAACCCGGGCCGCAAGCTCCACCACCGTGTCCACACCGGCGTCCTCGAGCAACTGTGCGTACTCCGATCCTACCCCAGGCACCCGGTACAAGTCCGCCATGTTGGCAAACCGCAAAATCCATTTCGGACTAATTGCTGTCTTCTCCGCTAGCTCCTTACGCTGCTTTGGCGTGCGTGTCGCCTTAAGTAATCGATCGCTATCCTTTATCCCCGCTTCAATAAACTTCGCCCGCCGAACCGGACCAATCCCCTCTATGTCATCAATCTTGTAATTTGCCATCTGTTCATCGCTCCGTTGAAAAGTAAAAGCACTGGGAGAAGTACCCAATCATTGATTTCTAACAGATGATTTTTGTTAAATCCAGAGCACTCGCACATCGAGATGGTATAGAGGACCGCGGGGACCACTTACATATCGATCCGTGCTAACCTTGGGGGCGGAATTCGTCGAGAGAGCAGTTTCAGTAACTGTCCCCGGTCGGTACAGCGGCCAATGCTAGCAATCTACTCGTTCGTGGGGAGGTTCAGGGACTGTCCCCGGTCGGCGCAGCGGCGAATGCTAGCAATCTACTCGTTCGTTGGGAGGTTCAGGGACTGTCCCCAGTCGGCGCAGCGGCGAATGCTAGCAAATGAGGCGGATGTGGATTTTCTGACAGCAAATCGATATGCTTGGCTCATCGTATCCGTTTATGAAATGTCTCCCGCAACGCTCCTCTCTCCCCTAAATCAATATGAAAAAACTTCAAACGCTATTCCCTTACCGCCCCGCAACTTTTCTCGCCCTGCTCGTCCCGCTATGCATTCCAACTAACCACACCCTCGCTCAGATCTCGGAACGAACGTCGCCAGCCCCTAGCTTGCCACCCACTTCGTTCCCACCAGCTACCTATCCGCAATCTGACCCAACTGCCCCAACCGATGTTCCTCCCACAAACCAACCTTTGCCCCATATTTTATCCGCTCCGACTTTTCCCCCACCATATTCAACCTACCCGTCGACCTTACCACCCCAACCCTACCCACCCCAAGTCTATTACTCCCGTACTTACCCCCTACCTCCTGATCTCAATCCCAATACCCAAGCAATCTACACAGGTGAAATTGCTATCGGCCGTTTGCTCTCCGAATACCAATCGAGCGATGATGACTCAAGAAAAAATCAAATCGCCTCAGAAATATCAACGCTCGTAAAACAGCAATTCGAACGAAAGCTACAACTTGAATCGCTACAAGTCCAACAAGCTCAATCTCACTTCGAAGCCCTGAAAAAAACCGTTGATAAACGTCAAATTAACAAAGAGAAAATCATCGCAGATCGTGTGGCTTCGCTACTGCAAAAAGTGGATGGAACCGGTTGGGACTACTTTCCTCAACCATCGACAGGGGCTATGCCCAATTACTACACTCCCGCACTATTCCAACCAGTGCCAAGCTACTCCGTGCCACCGATACTTAACCCACCATATCTTGGGCCCAACGAATGGCCTCAGCCTGTTGGAAACCCCCAACCTGGTCTAATCCCACCAAATAGTAATTCTTCGGCGAACTCAAACGCGTTAGCACCTCGTGCGTCATCACCAAATGACGCTGCTCGGCTATCCCCGCCCTTATACCCAAAAGCAATGGTCAGCTACGATGACTTCAAAGAACTCGTTACTGAAGTGGAGTCACATCGCAAAGACAGAGTTGTCAATCTTGATCAGTTCCTTGAAATGAGCAAACAACCCAACGTGATCGTTCTAGATACCCGCTCCTCATTTCGGTTCGATCGCATTCACATCAAAGGGGCGAAACACTTGGCTTTCACCGATTTCACTCAAGCTAACCTTAAAGATGTTATTCCTTCGCCAGATACGACAATCCTTATCTACTGCAACAATAACTTTACCGGTAACCAAGTGGATTTCGCTTCGAAGTCCGCTCCACCCCGCTTCCGCCGAACCAACCCAATCCAATCGCAAATCGCAACGCAAGAACGCCCCGTGCAATTGGCTCTAAACATTCCAACCTACATCAATCTCTACGGATACGGTTACCGCAATGTCTATGAACTCGGCGAACTGGTCAACGTAAACGATAAACGGATCTCCTTCGAAGGCTCCATCGTCACCGAAGGATCAACGAACTCCGATAACTCGAAGTAACTCGCTGCGATTGACTGTAGCAAATCTCAACCCCCAGCCTATCGGTTAAGTGAGTCCAGTTCAGGGAAAGTCCCAGAACTTGGCACCTGAACTGGCCCGCCGGGAACCGGTCTAAAAAGTTCCAGTCGAACTTCGCAAGCGAATAACATTATTAAGAGGTTGTATGGTCGCTAGAACTGCACTCGTCACGGGATCCACTAGCGGTATCGGACTGGCAATCGCGCTCGACTTGGCCCGAAACGGACTAAACGTCCTTCTCAATGGTCTCGAACCACCCGAACTAGCTATCGCTAATCCCACTTACTCCGAACTCTCCGCTCACGGAACCAAAGTCCGTTACTACCAAGCCGATCTGCGAAACCCTTCGAATATCCAAGACTTGTTTCACTTCTGTAACGCTGAACTCGGGCCTGTCGATGTACTTGTCAACAACGCAGGCATCCAACACATTGCAGCCGTTGAGGAATTCCCTGTCGAACTTTGGGATTCTATCCTCGCAACAAATCTTACCGCCGCTTTTCATACCACGCGATTAGCCCTACCCACGATGCGTTCTCGCAACTGGGGACGCATTATCAATATCGCTTCCGTCCATGGGCTCGTCGCTTCCCCCCGTAAATCGGCTTACGTCGCCGCAAAACATGGACTTGTCGGTTTCACAAAATCTGTCGCTCTCGAAACAGCTACTACAGGAGTGACTGTCAACGCGATCTGCCCAGGCTGGGTCCTTACCCCCCTAGTCCAAAAGCAAATCGACGCCCGCGTTTCGAATGACAACCTTTCCTACGAACTGGCAACACAACAACTTCTATCCGAGAAACAACCTTCGGAGCAATTTGTTACCCCGCAACAAATCGCCGAGCTTGTGACTTTCCTCTGCTCTCCTTCCGCAAACAATATCCGCGGTTCCGCTTGGAATATCGACGGTGGTTGGCTCGCCCAATAAACTGGGCCCTTCCGGCATTATGAGTGATGGTGCAATAATGCCAGAAGCAAGTGGGCAAATGCGCCCCGATAACCAAATAGACCGGACTTGAACAACTCGAATCTGAAATTCGTCTGCTGCGAAAGTAACTCCGGAAGGCCGAACTGAAAGGTGAAATCCTAAAAAAGTAACGGCTTATTTCGCGAAGGAATCGCAGTGAGATTCGCATGGATCAAGGAACATCAAGGCTCTTATCTAGTTCAATTCATGTGCCGTATCCTGGACGTGAGCAGAAGCGGATTCTATACGGGGCTTTAGGCAATGCCGTGTCTTCGATTCCTCGAGCGGCATTTGCGGAAACAAGAAAATCGCTGAAGAGCTACAGAAATCAACGAAAATGGAAAAGGCATCCCGTGATACCGTTGCGAAGGCGATGAAGGAAATGGGCCTAAAAGCAGGCTTTTGTGGATGTGTTAGACCAACAACCACAGTCGCAGACCCATCGAAGAACCGTGTAGATCACCTACTCAATGAGTCGTACGGGTTGCTATTATTACAAAGCAGTGGCTGAAAGGTTTTTTTGGTGACTGAAGCATGATTGGACCAAATTCGCAAACCATGAAAATTTCGATGAAGGAAGGAGCTCGGTGTTCAAGTACATCGAAACCTTTTACAATCCCTTTCGCATCCATCAAATGCTCAACTATGCGTCGCCAGACCAATTTGAGCACAAACAAAACCACATTTAGTTGCGTAATGTCATTACGCTGATGTCTGCCAGTCCTAGGCTATCGCAAAATAGAATGTTAAAGGATTTAAGATTTTGGTTCGGCGTACGTTATCGCTAGGTGTATTCTTCACTGGGAGTTCGGTGTGACACAAAAAAACCCAGCTAGGTATCCTCAGCACGAAGATTTACCTAGCACTATTTCAACCGATACTTTAGAGCTCCTACGAGTTGGGGACCCGGCTGCTTGGTCACGCACCACTCGTCGGTATTCTCCCATGCTCTTGCGATGGTGTCGCCGTTCTGGATTGAAGAACGCAGATTCGGAGGATGTATGCCAAGAGGTTTTCCGAAGCGTCATGACCAGCCTACACCGCTTTCGCCGTGAAACACCAGCGGATACTTTTAGGGGATGGCTCAGGCGGATCACGCAGCGCCGCATCGTAGATTTTCGCAAGGCGAAACGAACAACACCCATTCGCCTTGGACTACATCACCTTCTGGAGGCGATTGAAGGCACTTCCCCTAAACGAGAGGAAACTGGCGAGAATTCGAACGAGGTTGGCAATACGATCGGAATTAAGTTGATCGAAACCGTACGCAGCGAGTTTGAGACGGTAACCTGGGATGCATTCTGGAGGACTACCGTCAGCGATGAGGCACCGGATGCTGTCGCACAGTCGCTAGGCATATCACGGAATTCGGTTTACCTGGCGAAATCGCGTATCTTAAAGCGATTCAGGCAAATCGCAGCACAACTGGATGCTTCTATGGAAGTTTGCGATAACGATTCCGACTCATCAGGGAATGTTAGGTGATGCAGCCACAGCGTCCGAGTCCTGAAACATTGCAACGATACATAATCGGGGAAGTAAGTTCAGACGAACAAAAGCGAATATCAGATTTCGTCGATGAAAACAGTTGGGTCTTGGAAGAGATCGCTTTTTTGCATGCCTCTATCGAAGACTCATTGATCGATAAGATAAAACGTCTGCAGTGTATCTCGGTCGCTCACGAACAAAAGGAATCCAATGCAGTTCCAGGGCAGTCCGATGCGATTCCCCTTGCAACCGAGTCGCAATGCGGTAAGTATAGTTTATCGAAACTGTTGTACCGCAAATCGTCCACTGCAATCTTCGAGGGTACCGACAGGGATAGCGGTGCGAGTGTAATCCTCAAGCTTTTGCTAGTCGATCCAGTGAATGACCCACTAGTGGTCGAGCGATTTAGGAAAGAGATGACTCTTGCGCATAAATACCAGCACCCCAATCTGGTAAATATTGTAGATGCAGGTCAGTGGGGCGGGCGACTCTATGTGGTGATGGAACGCCTTGTTGGAATGGATCTTGGACAATGGATTCAAAGGATGGGGTATTTACCTGTACCAGTTGCTTGCTCCATCGTGCATCAAGTCGCAAGAGCTTTGCAATACGCTTACGAGAGCAACTTCGTACATCGGGATGTGAAACCGTCGAACATTTTCGTGACTTGCGATGGCCAAGTCAAACTGTTGGATTTGGGGATCATCAGAAATCTGGATGATGATGTAACAGAAACAGAGAGCGGACAGCTTTTCGGAACGATCGACTTCATGGCGCCCGAGCAAGCTTTTGATACACATGCCGTCGACATTCGTAGTGACATCTACAGTCTTGGGTGCTCGTTCTACAAGATGCTTACCGGTAGTGTGCCCTTTTCTGGCGAAAAGTATCAGCACGTCTTGCGGAAAGTATTGGCTCATGCTTCTCGTGAGATGCCATCCGTGAAGGATTTTCGCCAAGACATTTCCGAAGGCATTCTTGAAATACTCCACCGAATGTGTGCCAAGGATCCAGAAAATAGATTCTCGACACCCAAGGAATTGATGCATGCCATCAAAGAATATTGCTGCGAAACGGATTTATTACAATTGGCAAAGGGGTTACCCATCTCAGCTGACGGCCCTGTGAGGGAAGCCCAGGACGTTTTCGAGTCAGTATTCCATACACCCCGCAGTGTACAACCTCCGCAGAAAGGTTTCACACAAGTTCGCGTAGAACCCCTCGCTGTTTCGCTTTGCCTCGCGGTTTGCATTGCCGCATTTGGTTGGTGGTTCGTAGGCCGGTCGATGACGAAAGACCAAGCGTTCCACTTGCCGTTTAAAGAGTCACCAAAGCGGACATCAGGCAACACACGCATTTCAGCGGATTTGCAAGAGACACGGTTCCGCTCGGAAGATAAAAACAATTCGGTACTGAAAGTATTCACAGAGCCTCAAGCTCCTAACGCATTCGTCCAGAGCATTGTGGTGATCGGAAAAGATGAACGAATCGTCTGTGGCGGAAGCAATGGCTCGATTAGCATTGTGGATCCAACCTCCAAAACGATTACAAGCACTTGGAAGAACTCTGCTTCAGAAATGAAGGTTATTCACTCTCTAGCCTATCATGAGCCAACGGGGCGATTGATTGGAGGAGGATCGCCGGCTAGCGTAGCACTTTGGGATTTCTCACAAGAGCGGCAGGTAGGGTGGTTCGAAGGGCATTCGGATCGGGTTTGGTCCGTGGCTTTATCGATGGATGGCAAGAAGGCAGTGACAGGGAGTTGGGACGGGTATGTAAAAATTTGGGATTGCGATCAGCGTATGATGCTTCGGTCGTTCTTTATGAAATCAGGGAAAGTGTTTTCGGTCTCGTTTTTGGATGAGGAATCCTCGCTTGCAGTCGCCGGCAGAGGATTTGTTGCTCGAATCGATTGCGATACGGGAAACGCGTTGTGGACTTTTCGGCAGCATTGGCATTTTGTGCAAGCGATGGCTGTATCGCCCGATGGAAAAACGATTGCCTTCGGGGGGCGTGAAAACACGATTCGCATGTTGCGGTCCGACACCGGGGAGCAGCTGGCGATATTTCAGGGGCATTCCAATTGGATCAATGATGTAGCTTTTTCCCCGGATAGCCAGCGGTTACTATCCGCTAGTGCCGACGCGACAATAAGGGTTTGGGATTGCGATTCCGGCGACGAAGTTGCTGTTTTACAAGGGCATCGAGGCCCAATACATGCTGCAAAATTCTATCAGGGAGGGGCAAGCGTAGTCTCGGCCGGTAGCGATGGAACGATTCGATTTTGGGAATTGAAGAAA
The DNA here is from genome assembly GCA_903820735.1 of uncultured Pirellula sp. Taxonomy (GTDB): domain Bacteria; phylum Planctomycetota; class Planctomycetia; order Pirellulales; family Pirellulaceae; genus JBKCUI01. Next base: position 2,061 of record CAIJIZ010000108.1, on the reverse strand, counting down.
ACTGGGGATCGTTGAAAAAAATGCTGACAGATGCCACAGATAAAGATCTGTAGTGTAGCTATGCGTTACGACGATTCTGTTCTGATAGGGTTTCAGGAATGAATAAGTTTGTATTAGGCAAGGGTCGGTGTTTTTCAGTCGTTTTGATACTGGTTTTGTTTACTTCGGGTTGCGGCAGTAAGCTAAATACGTCGAATTACGAGCGAGTCCGAACAGGCATGACGCTTGCGGAAGTCGAAGCGATTCTCGGTAAGGGGTCGGAGGATGCGGCATCCCAGGTCAGCGTGCCTTCTCAGTCTATTTCTATTCCAGGGGTAGGCTCCGCATCCTTTGCAGGCATGTCAACATCCGCGAAGGTGGTTTCATGGAAGGATGGAAACCGAGTGATTGCAGTGACTTTAATGGACGGGAAGGTAGCTAGTAAAACTCAAGTTGGATTGTAGATTCGATTGATGTTCGCCATTCCTGTGTTGCGAAATGGGAGAGGAGGATATAAAGTGGCTGCGGCACGATCCAAACGCCCGAGTCGAATAGGTTGCTTTGTATCCTCCTTTCTTTTAGTCGTGGCTGTCGTCGGGATATTCATAGGCGGCTTCTATTGGCTTCGCGACTATTTGATCCAGTTTCGATCCAGTTCGGCCATACCCCGATAGCACTCCCGAGAATGCCTTCTTTGTTTCATCGAAAGCCTCGAACCAACTGAGTTGTTTTACTACGGTGGATTGGATGATCTCGACCCACGATAATGCAGGACGAACTAGATTTATTGCTGCCCGCTTTTGACTTGATCGGCCCAAACGTCTAGTTTGCGTTGCAGAATGCTCAATGGCATGCCGCCATCGCGAAGGATCTGATCGTGGAATGCGGCCAATTGGAATTTATCACCCAATTCCATTTGGTACTGTTCCCGCCATTTCCGAATCTGAAGGGAGCCAATTTTATAACTTAAGGCTTGGCCAGGCATCGCCATGTATCGCTCGATTTCCGCAACAGCGCTCTGCTCTGAAATCGGTTCGTTCTTCATCATGTAATCAATGGCCTGCTCACGCGTCCATCCCTTTTGGTGAAGGCCGACATCTACCACCAAGCGGATTGCGCGATGCATTTCATCCCCAAGTGCTCCCAGGTACTGCTCTGGTTGAGTGTATAGCCCAAGTTCTCTTCCGATCGACTCGCAATAAAGCGCCCAGCCTTCGCCATAAGCTCCATACCAAATGAATCGGATGAACTTGGGTAGTCGCTGGTTTTCTTGCTGCAACGATATTTGAAAGTGATGGCCAGGAATCGCTTCGTGCGCAAAGAGCGAGTCCATGCCGCTGGTAACATTGAACTGTGCTGGTTCAGGAAGAGGCAAGTAGAAAATCCCTGGGCGACTTCCATCAGCCGATCCGGGCATGTACTCCGCGCTGGCTGTCGCTTCGCGAAACGATTCGGTGCGCCGAATTTCAAACGGAGTCTTGGGGCGCATCAAGAAAAGTCCATCGAGCTTGGGCTCTATCTTCGCTTGGATATCACGAAACGCTTGTAGGACTTCTTCGGCATTCTTGTAAGGAGTAAAACGCGGATCCGTTCGTACGTTTTGAAAGAACTCCTGAAGCGATCCTTGAAACCCTAACTGCTTTTGGACATTCTCCATCTCACTTCGGATTCTAGCTACTTCGCCTTCGCCGATCGAAAAAATTGCTTCCGGAGTCAGTGAAGTTGTGGTCCAGGTTTTGACCCAGTACGCGTATTGTTCGGAACCACTTGCCAGACTGCCGATACCTGAGGTTGACCGTGTTTTTGGTAGATATTCGTCACGTAAGAATTCGCCTAGTCGTCGATAAGCCGGAACGACTTGATCTGCAATCGCCTTTCGGTATGCGTCCGTCAATCGTGCTTTATCTGTAGCAGAAAAGTTTGCTGGAAGGTTGGTGATGGGAGCATAAAAGAGACACTTTTGAGGATCGTCCGTGACAATCGTCGGGTCGAGCAGTTGTTTGACCATCCGTTCGGCAAGAATTCTTGGAAGCACATAACCATCCGCCATACCGCGACGGAATCCATCTATCGATGCATTGC
>CAIJIZ010000107.1 GCA_903820735.1 uncultured Pirellula sp. | reverse complement strand
CCTGGGAGCCGACAGACATTGTAATCTGAAGGGCGACGCAAATCTCTTCAACCATCGATTCAATTTTGGAAGGAGAAAAAGAATCAATTGTTCTTAACTTTGCCAGGATTTCTCGGAGAAAAGGCAATCCCCCGGTAAGGGAAACACACGATTCAAGATCTGCCTGGCTGAATGAGAGATCTTGATCGGCGACGAACAAAAATGCACCGAGAGTAAACGGATCGGCCAACGTGCGACTGCGGTTTCGGTACGCCCGACAGAAGAGGGCAAACTTCTCCGCAGACAAACTGAGCACCTTATCTTCATGAAACTGGATTCCGTAGTTCCTCAATACTTCGGCGAAGTTCTCGGGAAGCAATGCGTGAATCGCGTCTGCATTGAACTTCAGAAGTTTCTTACGGTCGAATCTTGCTGGCGATTTGCCCACTCTTTCAACGTCAAAGTGACTTGCGAAGTAATCTCGGTCAAACACTTCCAGATCATTTCCAGGTGACCAGCCCAACAGGCAGAGGTAATTGCAAAGGACATCTGGCAGATATCCGCTTCTACGAAAATCGTGGACGTCGATTTCCGGCAGTTTCGTGCCAAGCAACTTCGCTATGGCCTCGGCGGTCGGAATGTGATCTGTCTTCCCATCCAGAAATTCTTGGACACTTTGCGACGACACGCCGCATCTCTTGGCAAGCTCCGGAACTCCTCCATTGTCCTTCACCCAAGCCTGACCTGCGGCTCGTGCTACGCGAGGCTTTTCGCGTTTGGACATCTTTTTGCCGTCTGGATTAAAGATGAGTGGGAAATGGGCGTATCGTGGGTGTGGGAACCCCAAGGCTTCCTGGAGAGCCCAGTGTTTGGGCGTATTGGTCAGATGTTCTTGAGCACGAAAAACGTGCGTGACACCCATGAGAAAATCATCAACGACGACCGCCAAATGGTAGGTCGCATAACCGTCGGACTTACGAATCACGAAGTCCTCTAACTCATTCGGCTGGACCGTCACCGGACCAAGGATCTCATCGATTACAGTGACGGCTTCGCCAGACGTTCGAAATCGAACAACCTTTTGAGTGCCCTGGTGATTATTTGATTCGTCAACGACGTCGGATTCGTAAGCGCGACCCGAAGCGAGTAGTTGCTCGACATAACGGTCGTAGATTGCCAGTCGTTGCGATTGGCAGTAAGGCCCTGCAGGTCCTTTTTGTGAGTTGAGGTAGTTACTGTCTGGCTGGTCCGAACTCGGGTTAGGGCCTTCGTCCCACTCAAGTCCCAACCAGTTTAGGTCCTCGAATATTTGGCTAGCAGCTTGATCAGTAGATCGTTTTCGATCCGTATCTTCCAATCGCAAAATGAACTTGCCACCGAATCTTCGGGCGAAAGCCCAGTTGAATAACGCGGTTCTCGCCCCACCAATATGTAGGTAGCCCGTGGGGCTGGGGGCGAATCGTGTGACGACTGTTGTCTTATCGTTCATTGAGAATATCCTGGTTTCATGTTGAAAGAGTACTAGTTTACCGATTTTGGATTCAGTTGGGTTTGGGGGATAGGCACGGATAGGCTGCCCTTGGGAAACTGACTTTCTTTCTCTATCTAGCCTCATCCCAGCTGGCGATCGGAATTTCGATTGTCATTACGAATGCATAAACCGCAACTTGAATGCCAAGCCGCGGCTTTTTGTGTTACTAGTCTGCTGATGTCGTCTAACGGAATTCGACCAATAGCCTAGTATATCTATCTGTCCGATGGCAAGAGTTGAATAGGCCAGGGTAACCTGCGTGAAGAGTAATTGCCGTCTTGTACTGGGGTTCGTTCGGAGCCCATGCTCTCCAAGAGGAGATGTTGCTAACCGAAGTACGACTACGATACCAACGAACAAAGCCGTCGTATTCCTGACCTGCGCCTACCCAAATGTTCTCAACGCGTTGGCCCCCGAGCTTTGCTCCGAATCGAGACTTGACATCGGACCACTCCGAGTTGTCAGCATTTCCAAACTCCGCAAGAAAACCAGACTTGCCAGCGAATCGACATCGTGTCGCGATGCTCAGAGCTTCGCTCTGATTGATGCCCCGCGGCAGTTGAATCAACGCATAGGTTCGGGCTTGCCAGGCAATAGAGTGCCAAGCTATGACTACCGCCCCAGATTCAGGGCACTGTGGTGAACTCTGCGCGTTTGCCACGACAGCGGTTAAGCAGACCAACAACAAACATCCCAATCT
>CAIJIZ010000106.1 GCA_903820735.1 uncultured Pirellula sp. | reverse complement strand
GCTATCGGAGTGCTAACGGAGTACTATCGGAGTACTATCGGAGTACTATCGGAGTACTATCGGAGTACAAACCGAGTGCAGACCGGGTGCAAAAAGAATCCAAGCAGTGAGTTGCCCAGACGAACCGTTAGCGAAAAAACCGATAGATACCAACAAAAGAAGCCGCAAGAACAATCTCGCGGCTTCCCTTTACTGTTTAAATCACAAGCGTCGCAACTGCGAGCTCGCGGTGATTAAAGCGGTGGTTAACTATCGCTTCGATGTCTTCGACTTGGTGGCACCCTTGGCCCCCTTGCTGTCTTTGACTACCTTCGCTGCCGGTGCTTTGGCTGGATGTCGCAACGCCGCTTGTGCTGCTGCAAGCCGAGCGATTGGCACGCGGAACGGACTGCAACTTACGTAGTTCAATCCGATCATGTGGCAGAACTCGACGGAGTTAGGATCCCCGCCGTGCTCACCGCAGATACCGATCTTCAAGTCGTTTCGAGTCGAGCGACCCTTCTCAACACCGATCTTCATCAACTGGCCAACCCCACCGCGATCGATGCTCGCAAACGGGTTCGCTTTGATGATTTCCAAGGCTTGGTAGCCTGGCAAGAACGATCCGGAGTCGTCACGGCTCATGCCCAATGCTGTTTGGGTCAAGTCGTTGGTACCGAAGGAGAAGAACTCGGCGGTTTCAGCGATTTCATCGGCTGTAACTGCACCGCGTGGTACTTCGATCATCGTACCGACGGTGTACTGGAACTTCTTGCCAGCTGCCTTCATCACTTCAGCAGCAACGCGATGGACGATCTCGACTTGTAGATCAAGTTCTCGCTTGAATCCGACGAGTGGCACCATCACTTCTGGCTTGACCTTGGTTCCTTCCTTGAGAACCGTTACAGCTGCTTGGAAAATCGCCCGAGCTTGCATCTCCGTGATTTCTGGGCGAAGAATACCCAAGCGGCAGCCGCGGAAACCAAGCATAGGGTTGAACTCGTGGAGTTCATGAACCATCTTGGCAACTTCTGCAACGGTTGTGCCAAGCTGCTTGGCAACTTCTTCCTGCCCCTTCTTGTTATCGGATTGAGGCAAGAACTCGTGCAACGGTGGATCGAGCAATCGAACGCAAGCTGGCAAGCCATCGAGAGCGCGGAAGATGCCTTCGAAGTCTTTTTGTTGGTATGGCAACAAGGTTGCCAAAGCGCTCTTTCGAGCTTCGTCGCTCTTGGCCAAGATCATTTGGCGGACGGCGATGATGCGGTCCCCTACGAAGAACATGTGCTCGGTTCGGCAAAGTCCAATACCTTCAGCTCCGAAAGCCACAGCGTTGAGCACTTGGTCGGGTTGGTCTGCGTTGGTTCGCAGTCCAAGCGTTCGGTACTTGTCCGCGAGCTTCATGATGAAGTCGTAGTATTGGAAAACCTTCGAGTCTTTTGGCTTGAGGGTCTTGCCGACGAGAACTTGCTTCAGTTCGCTATCGGCAGTGTCGATCTTGCCGTGGAAGACTTCCCCGGTCGTTCCGTTGATGCTGATGTTATCCCCTTCTTTCAAGGTAACACCTTTGCACTTCAGGACACCCTTGTGGTAGTCGATTTCGATATCGCCAGCACCGGCAACGCAGACCTTACCCATTTGACGGGCGACGAGAGCTGCGTGGCTGGAGACCCCACCGCGAGCGGTGAGGATACCTTCGGCAGCGATCATTCCGCGAAGATCTTCTGGGCTGGTTTCGATCCGAGCAAGCACGACGCTTTGGCCCTTAGCAGCCAATTCTTCGGCTTTACCGGCGGTGAAGACCACGGCGCCCGTAGCGGCACCCGGACCTGCTGGCAAACCAACTGCCATCAATCGCCCATCCTTCTTGGCCTTGTCGTAAGCCTTCAAATCGAAGATCGGCTGAAGAAGTTGGTTGAGGGCTTCTGGATCCCCGGACTTGATCGCATGCTCAGGAGTCATGAGCTTCTCTTTGACCATGTCGTGAGCGATCTTGACATAAGCCAACGCAGTTCGCTTTCCATTCCGTGTTTGGAGCATGTAAAGCTTCTTGTTTTCAATGGTGAATTCAAAATCTTGTACGTCACCAAAGTTCTTTTCAAGGGTCTTGCGAACTTCAACAAGTTCCTTGTGAGCAGGTCCGAGGATCTTGTCCTTGGCCATTTCGGAAATCTTCAGTGGCGTGCGAACGCCAGCCACGACGTCTTCACCCTGTGCATTGACGAGGTATTCGCCATAGAAGACGTTATCGCCGTTAGCAGGGTCGCGGGTGAACGCAACGCCGGTCGCGCAATCTTCGCCCATGTTGCCGAAGACCATGCATTGGACGTTCACGGCGGTGCCCCATTCATCAGGAATGCGGTACTTTTGACGATAAAGAATTGCTCGCTCATTCATCCAAGATCCGAAAACGGCTTGGACTGCACCTTCAAGCTGCTTCATAGGCTCGTTGGGGAACGCTTTGCCTGTCCACTCCTTGATGAGCTTCTTGTATCGCTTGACCAATTCTTGAAGATGAGCGGCGGTCAAGTCGGTATCTTCCGTGACCCCTACTTCGTGCTTCAAACCGTCCATGACTTCTTCGAACGGTTCGTGGTCGTTTTCGTTCTTCTTTTGGACACCCATCACAACGTCGCCGTACATTTGGATGAATCGGCGGTAGGAGTCCCAAGCGAAGCGTGGGTTGTTGGTCGCTGCTGCAAGCCCTTCGGTGGCCGCATCGTTGAGTCCAAGGTTCAGAATCGTATCCATCATACCGGGCATGGAGTCACGAGCGCCGGAACGAACGGAAACCAACAAGGGGTTCTTGACGTCGCCGAACTTCTTGCCTGATTCCTTTTCCAACCACTTAACAGCCTTTTCCATTTCGGTTGGAAGCTCAGCTGGGTACTTGCGACCGTTCTTGTAATAGTTCACACAGACTTCAGTCGTGATGGTGAAGCCCGAGGGAACCGGAAGGCCAATTTTGGTCATCTGGGCCAAGTTTGCCCCTTTGCCCCCCAACAGAGCTTTCATCTCTCCGCTGCCATCGGTTTTGGATTTGCCAAAGAAGTAAACGAGTTTGTTTGCCATAGCCGAACGCAACGCTCCCAAAAATGAACAGATATCAAAGGGCTTAACGGTTTCCTACCACCGCAGAAGTCTCCTATATACGAAGGTCGCAAGTTTAAGCCTACCCCGAAAAATCGTCAATTACCTTACGGATTGCCCAACCCTCTTCTCTGAGCCTTCTCCGGCAGGCTACTGCGGTAGTCTGCTAGGCTCGGCTTCGGATCGCAGCGGATAGCTGCGGATCGCCGAGCGGCTTGAAACAAATCAGGATTCACAAGGCCTCGCAGGGAATCTGGGCCACCGATTTTCGAAAGGAGGCTGTCTCGCCGGTGCGATTTGGGGCATGAAAGCCCCAGAATTTCGACGGAGATGCGAAGTTTTCGGTCACCTCGCGCTACAATAATGCATCCCGTACTCTGAAGCCCACGGGCCCAAAACCGGGCTTGTTCATCGTTCACTTCCAAAGTCCAAATCTAGGAATGGCTTATCCCGCTTGGAGTCTAGGAGTTTCATCAGTGTGTGTTCGAGAATTCATGGGAAATTGTTGGTTCCTCGGATGTTTCGTGTCCGGACTACTCGCACTGGGCAACGCCCACGCTACCGAACCCCCAGCAACACCGCCCCCCGCTGACCAACCTGCGACAAGCGAAACTAACTCGCCGGAACAACTTCCTGCGCCGAAGGTGCAGGCCGGACATTCCTTTCGATTCGCTGAATTTCTCGCTAACCCATCCCAAGTCCAATCCCAAAGTGCTGTTTTCACGGTCGAGATTCCCTTCGACGCAATCCCGCAAAAACCACCGCAAAAACCAATTGTCGACCAAGCTAAAACATCCGAGACCAATCAACCTGGATCGCAATTACCAAACAACCAACTTTTACCAAACAACCAACTTGCAGAGTCTAAGTCCCACGAACTCGTAACAACCCTGACGCTGTCTTTTGAACCACCAAAGGGTAGCAATCTCACCGTGCCGAACCCAGCATTGGAAAGTCTGTTAAATCAAGCCTGGGAGCCACTCATCTTGCGCGGTGAGCAAACCGCGCAGTGGCTTGTAAGCGTCGAAGGGAACCGCATTCCACTGCATATTCGAGTCGCAAGCAAAACCCCAATCGCGAGCCAACCGTCAGCAATGCAATTACACATCGAAGTTGCGATTCCGTCGGAAGACGGGAAAGGGATGGTCGGCATCACTCCCGAATCGGTCTCGAAGATCCTAAAGCGACTTCGCCAATACGAACGATGGCTTCGAAGCTCAGCCGAGGAATGGAAAGCGGTTGGGGCAAGTCGCGATTGGCGAGATGGCCGCGAAGCCGTCGCTCGGGCTCGCTTGATGGCCGCCAAACAGAAAGAGACCGAACGCTCGCTTCTGAAGTGGACTGCGATTGAGGAGTTGGCAGAAGTAATTTTTCAGTCTGCTCGATTGGAATTTGCCTTCGAGTAACTACACCTCCGAAGTAACATACAGTCCCAAGCGATATACCTCCGAGGAAATTCCGGATGTAATAATCGTATTCAGGGCAACGGTTCAGCGCAGATTCGGTATTCTGAAGGATCTGCTGGGTAAAGGGTTCCGAGAGCCAGGGGACAGAAGTCAACAGAGAGGTTAGCCGATGAGTACAAGCGAAGGAGCGGGGAATTCGCTCGACACAATGCGGGGACGGGACTATCCGACGCTTCGGCAATTCACGGTGTTTCTCGAAAACCGCGTCGGTCAATTGCGAGATGTGGTTCGCAGGATCGAAATATCGGGAAACCGTATCTTGGCTTTCTCAATCAGCGATTCCGCCGAATGCGCTTTTGTCCGTTTCTTGTTCGCCTACCCCGAACGAGGCCGCGAAACGCTCGAACTCGCAGGAATGGCTTTTATCGAAAGCGACTGCATCGGAGTGGAACTTCCCCAGTCCGGCGAACCGATCGAGCAAGTCTGTTTAGCGTTGCTGCAGTCGGAGTTGAACATTGTCCAAGCTTACCCATTGCTCGCCAGAAGCATGGAAGGACCGGCGATCGCCATCATGGTCGACAATGCCGAAGTCGCTTTAGAGACCCTTTCCCGCAAAGGCTTTCGATTGCTGCACGAAGGTGACTTGCGAGACACCGAGTAACCGAAAAATAGCCCTGCCCGTCCGCCCCCTTGTACGTAGGGTGTGGTGAAGCGGTCGGCCGATCAATTTCTAAACCACTGCGACCACCCAATCACCACCATTTCATCCGCCGGGTTAACCACCGACCGCGAAACCCACCAGACCGCGCGTACAACAAACACGCACATGGGATGCTGATTTCTTTATGTTTTTGCGTAAGTCATCGAACCGTAACGCGGGCCGAAGAGGCCCATGTTACGGTTCTTATTGTGTGTCCGAACGTAGGGTGTGGTGAAGCGGTCGGCCGATCAATTTCTAAACCACGGCGACCACCCAGTCACCACCATTTCATCCGCTCGGTTAACCACCGACCGCGAAACCCACGAGCACCAAAACGAAGTGCAACAGGAGCCGCAAGAGAGGCCGTAGAAGCAGGAGGAGGACCCCCCCCTGCAACTCTAGAAGAAGAACAACCTACACCAATAACTCCAGATATAGGAAGAGGAAGTCCATTGGCACAAATATCACTATTTAGAGATATAAGGAAAAACTCCATTCAATCTGTAATCCCTTCTTCTAAGGAATTGAATAATGCTATTCGTATAATAAGGAGTTTAGACTTATTTAAAGCTGGGGATGAAAGAACCCCTGTAGAGATATTGACTTTGTTAAATCAGGTGGTTGTTCAAGGTGGCGGAGCATACTACAGTGTGAAATTATCACCAGATCAGGTAGATAATGCTGAAATCTTTGATTTAGAGGGTTCATATGTTCCAACAATATTATCTTATCTTTTACTCGCTGACTATGAACTAATGACATTAAATATAAGATATAAAATTTCACCTTTGACAATGTTAAAATCATATTTACAGGATGATATTAATGCTGCTTCTGCCGCTGCTGCTGCTGCTGTTCCAGCTGCTGCTGCTGTTCCAGCTGCTGCTACTGCTCCTGCTCCTGCTACTGCTCCTGCTCCTGCTACTGCTCCTGCTCCTGCT
>CAIJIZ010000105.1 GCA_903820735.1 uncultured Pirellula sp. | reverse complement strand
TTTGGGACTCGATCCTCAATCGCACCCCGATCCCAAAAAACCTTCACTGGAACCGCCGAGAACTGAAATCCTCCGAACCGAAATCAAAACCAACATGATCAACGACTCTTCCTGGACCGATACCCACGCTCACCTTACCGACCCGGACCTCCTTCCACTCCTCGATGCGACCCTCGAACTCGCTGCTGAATTCAACGTCAAGCGACTTCTCTGCGTAAGTGTCGATGCACACTCGATCCCTCCCTTGCTCCCTCTCCTCGAGAATAAGAATATATCCGGCCCAAATATCTACGGTTCCGTCGGTATCCACCCAAATTACTCGCACCAAGAATCCTCAGGCGACTGGGATCGGATCGAGTCCCTTTTTAATCACCCGAAAATCTGCGCACTGGGCGAAACAGGATTGGATAACTACTGGAAGGACTCCCCTTGGGATACCCAAATGGCAAACTTTCAACGACATCTTCAAGCCAGTCGCAAACACTCCCTACCCTTGATCATCCACTCTCGAAATTGCGACGATGAAATGCTCGCGTGCCTCCGCCAAGAATACTGCAACGGCCCATTGCTCGGCGTGATGCACTCCTTCTGCGCTTCCCTTGAACACGCCCTGGCCTATATCGAAATGGGACTCTATGTCAGCTTCTCTGGAATGCTCACCTACAAGAAGAACGACACCCTGCGCGACATCGCTCGCCAAATCCCCCTCGATCGACTCTTGGTCGAAACCGATGCACCCTACCTAAGCCCCGAACCAAAACGCTCCTCTCGCCCCAACCAACCCGCCTACGTGGCTTTCACAGGAAAAGTCTTAGCTGAACTCCACAACCTAACCCCAGAAGAAATGGCGATAAAAACCACTCAAAACGCACTAACACTCTTCTCGCGGATGAAGTAACACCCACCGGTCACTGCCCCTCGGATTAGCAACTTACCCGATTAGCTAGTTACATGACCGGGCGATCAATCCCGCCACATAACCACCCTTGAATCCAGCATCAATGTTGACCACCGTCACATTCGCTGCACAACTGTTTAGCATACTCAGCAGCGCCGCGACCCCGCCCAAATTCGCCCCGTAACCAACGCTCGTCGGCACCGCAATGACCGGACAAGCCACATGGCCCGCTAAAGCACTTGGTAAAGCAGCTTCCATCCCCGCTACACAAATAACCACTTTGCATTTTCGCAACACAGGTACTTTTGCCAGTAAACGATAAGGCCCAGCCACCCCAACATCCTGTATTAACTCAGTCGCAATCCCCATCCAAGCTAACGTTTCAATCGCTTCCAATGCCACGGGTTCATCAGTCGTCCCCGCCGTAACAACCCCAACTAAATTCTCGCTGCGTACCAACTGCGGTTCCTCAGGCAAGCGACTGCGATGAACGCGCAAAGTCCTTGCGACGTGATTCCAACGCGACCAAGGGAACGATTCGGACAACAACCTGACTTGCTCAGGACTAACCCGCGTTATCAAAATCTCCTCAGCCCCACCCAATAACCTCTCGACCACCCTCTGGATCGACTCCGTCGTTTTCCCTTGACCATAAACCACCTCCGGATACCCAGTCCGACGCAAACGATCAAGATCCGGAGTTACATTCCCCTCAGATGCAATTGCCGAATCCAATACCGATTGACCGAACTCCAAAGCGCTGAACTCTCCTGCCCGATACCGATCCCACAACGCTTCTAAATTTCTCTCACTCATCTGAAACCCCAACCCTCTATAAATCCCAACCCACTAGAATTCCCAACTCTCGGATTCCCTTCCGTCGTCATTTCGACGCGGACCGCTCTATATGCAACCGGATTATTTCTTATGCAAGCGGATTATCCATCCCGTTTGCACTCTCTCCCATGGCCCAATACCCCAAACTAGATTCACCACCCGCGCCCCCGCTACTTCCTTGCCCGCGACGCAACTCTTCGATCATGATCGCGATCCCTTTCGCTAAATCCAACCGACTCACTCCACCGAACTCGCGCCCCTCGGCTCGCACTTGCTCAGTCGTTAGAGGGAAATGTGCAAAGCCGACCTGGCAATCGCGCCCCCGCTGCCGATGCCAATGCTCGGTCAAATAAAAGATTGCATTGCAAAGATACGTCCCAGCATGATACGAAATCGATGCATTTACTCCCTCGCGATCCAACGCATCGCGCAACCGATCGATCGGCATGCGACTCTGGTAAGCAGCCGGTCCACCATGTTCTAGCGGTCCATATAATCGCCCGGAATTGTACTGAACCCCCGCGATATTCACCGCTAGAGACTCCAAATGGATATCGCTCGCTGAAGGTGATTGCCCTAAAAGCAATACCGCGTCGAAACCCTGCTCCAAATCCTTCGACAAGCGAACTCGCAACTTCTCTAAGTCCACGGGATAACGTCGCGTAGTAACCCCTGGCGGAGGACCCCAGCGTTTGAGCATCTCCGATAAAGCATCCCAGCTCGAATTCGTAGCCCAACGATCATAGGGCTCGAAAGCCGTCACTAGTATTTTCAAAGTCTCAATCGCTCCCAAAACCCTACTTTGCCAACCCTCGCAATTTGATCAACGCTCCTTCGACAACCACACGCTGCTCCATCAGTTCCTTCAAAGCCTGTCGCTCTTTATCGATAATATCCGCAGGTGCCTTACCCACAAACGCTTGGTTACCCAGTCGACTCTCTTTCCCTTGAATCTGCTTGTTGAGATTCTCTAACTGCTTCTCGTTGCGAACAATCTCAGCGCCGACATCCAAGAATTGCCCCAGATCCACATAGACATCCATCCCTTCAATAGGGACGTGAGCATGAATCTCAGGCACTTGAATCTGCGGCCCCCACTGCACTCCTTTCGCTCCCGCCATACTCTCAAGGAACGGTGCCATCGGTCGCAACTCAACCTCCACGCCGGGCTCACACCGAACACTAAACTCCACCCGCTGCTTCGGAGCTATGTTCTGCCGAGAGCGAATCTCGCGAATCGCACCCATCAACGACGCAAACTGCTTGAACTGCTCCTCCACGTCGCGACGAATCAAAGCCGGATTCGATTTAGGCCAAGCCGCTTGAATGAGCCACTGCGATGCAACCTCGGAACTGAACAGATCCCGCTGCATGGTGAACTTGCCTAACTCTTGCCAAATCGCTTCGGTGACAAAAGGCATAATCGGATGCAACAATCGCAACATCTGATCCAAGCAATGCGCTAAGACCCGCTGCACCAACGGCCTAGCTTGAGGATCCTGCATACGCGGCTTCGCCATCTCAACATAATACGAACAGAAGTCGTCCCAAGCAAAATCATAGATCGCTCGCGCCGCTTCCGCATATCCGTACCGATCGATCTCTTGATCCATGGCCTGCGTAACGGTCGAAAGCCGTGACAAAATCCATTGATCCTCCAAAGGTAACTGCTCTACGGTGATCTCACCTCGCTGGAAACCTTGCAAGTTCATCATTGCGAATCGCGAAGCATTCCACAACTTGTTGACGAAGTTTCGCGCGACCTCAAACCGCTCGCTGACTACCGGGGCTCTCGGCAATGCCTTGTCCGCCTCCGACTCAGCCCACTGCGTCGAAAACGGATTCTTGCACTTATCGCACACAACCCGATGCTTAGTCCGATTCTCCTTCGTCTGGTTAATCAATGCCTGACAATGAGGACACTCATACTGGACGGGCATCCGCACATCCTGCGTCTCGGTCGTCAACCATGCCAAGCCAAACCGCAAAGCATCCGCGCCAAACTTGTCGATCACATCCAAGGGATCCACGCCGTTCCCCTTGCTCTTCGACATCGTCTCACCAAACCCATCGAGAATCTTCGGATGGATGTAAACTTCCTTAAATGGCACTTGCCCGACATTGTTCAATCCCATCAACACCATCCGCGCAACCCACAACGTGATAATGTCGCGCGAAGTGATCAACGTATTCGTCGGATAAAAATATTTCAATTCTTCGGTCGACTCAGGCCACCCAAGTGTAGAGTGTGGCCACAACGCCGAAGAGAACCAAGTATCGAGCACGTCTTCCTGACGCACGAAACCTCTCGAACTCATCAAGCTCTCTAAGCCACTTTCTTCCTGACGAATGCACACATGCAATGTCCAACTCTCCGCACTCGCCCCACCCGCAGATGCTGAATCCACAGACTCCGAACCACCGGACTGCAACTCAGCTCCCTCGATACAAGCAGATAAATTCCCAGATAAAGCTTCAGGTAATCCATTCAGCTCTGATAACTCTCGCTTCGCCTGTTCTTGATCCTCATAGGTTCGACTCCAAATCGGAATTTGATGCCCCCACCACAACTGACGACCCACCGGCCAATCTCGCTTCTCACTCAGCCAATCGACATACCCAGTCGCATATCTCTCTGGATATATCTTCACGCGACCATCCTTCACCGCGTCGATAGCTGATTGCGCCAATACATCCATCGCAACAAACCACTGATCGGCTAAAAATGGCTCGATGGGCGTCTTGCTTCGATCACTATGCTTTAACTCTATACGCCGTTCTTCGACTTGATCCAATAGCCCCAAACGGTCCATCGCGGCGACTACACCCTCGCGGGCCTTGCTCATCGTCAACCCAACGAACTCCTTGGCACTCTCACCAACATTTCCATTGATCGTCCCATCGGTATTCATGATGCTGATCATCGGCAACGAACAACGCTTCGCGACCTCATAGTCGTTCGGATCATGCGCCGGTGTTACTTTCACACAACCAGTGCCTAACTCGGGCTTCGCCCAAGTATCACAGACCAAGGGAATTTCTCGGTTCGCCAAAGGCAAATGAATCTTTCGCCCTGACTTGGCCATCGAAACAAGCAGTTCAAGCGTCGGCAAGACATCCCGTTCACGCTCTCTCAATTCATCAAGCTGCTGCTTGTACTGCTCAGCATCCTTCGCAGTGGACTCAGCTATCTTCTCTTCCAACCCGCGAATCGCTTTAGCTAACGTCGCTCGAGGCTCAGGATGCACCGCAACAGCCGTATCTCCAAGCATCGTCTCAGGACGTGTTGTCGCTACCTGAACGAACGCGGGTTCACCTTCCTTCGGCTCAACCACAGGATAACGGAAATGCCAAAAGTGACCGTCGACTCCCTCAGTGCTAACTTCATCATCGCTGACCGCAGTCTGCAAATAAGTATCCCAGTTGACCAACCGCTTCCCGCGATAAATCAACCCCTTGGAAAACAGATCGTAAAAAGTAGAGCGAACCGCCCGAGCACACATCGGGTCCAAAGTGAATCGCGTCCGACGCCAATCACAACTGCAACCCATCCGCTTTAATTGTCCGAGAATCCTACCTTCATATTGGTCCTTCCACTCCCAGATCCGCTCGACAAGCTTTTCTCGACCCAAGTCATGACGGGTCTTGTTCTCTAATTCACGAAGTCGCCGCTCGACAACCGCTTGCGTTGCAATCCCCGCATGGTCCGTACCCGGCATCCACAATGCCACTTCACCCATCATCCGGTGCTTGCGGATCTGAATATCCTGAAGCGTATTGTTGAGCGCATGCCCCAAATGCAAAGCACCCGTAACGTTCGGTGGTGGAATAACGATCGTAAAAGGACGCTTCGAGGGGTCAATGTTGGCGTCAAAGCACCCGGCTTGCATCCACTGCTGATAGATCCGGTCCGAAGCTTCCACGAAATCAAAGCGATTCGGTATCTCAATCGCCCCGGATCCTCCAGCTGGAACCGCCCCATCCTGACCACCGCCCTGTGCTTCTATCGTCATCGATAATTCTCTATCAATTCTTTCCACCCTAAAAACCAAATGCCGACTAATATCCTAGTCGGCACCGCCAACCCCGCAGATGGCAATTGTGAAAAAAGCGGGACAAGACGCAAGTCCAACCGCCAACCGCTATGCGGCCCGCCGGAATGCCCCAGACATGTAAAACGCCTCGATACCCTCGACCACCGCATCCTGCTCACCTTCGGTAAGCTCAGGATATACAGGCAAATGAAGGATTTCTCGGGCAGCGGCCTCCGTATGCGGCAAACAACCCACACTGTAGCCAAGATCCGAAAAACATTCCTGCATGTGCAACGGTACAGGATAATAAATCTCACACCCGATCCCTCGCTGCTGCAAATGCGCCTTCAACGCATCCCGCCGGCCAAAAGGAACCCGAATGCCATACTGATTCCAAACGTGCTTACCCTTTGGATGCTTCATCGGCAATTGCACAATGTCGGTCATCCGACCCGCTTCAAACAATTCTTTGTACCGCTGCGCATGCGCCCCACGCGCTTGAGCATACGATTCCAAATGGGCCATCTTCACCCCCAAAATCGCCGCTTGAATCGTATCCAATCGAGAATTGATTCCAACCAACTTGTGGTAATACCTAGGCTGCATCCCATGCGACGCAAGCAACCGAATCTTCGATGCTAATGCCTCATCCTGACAGACCAACATCCCACCATCACCCATCCCACCCAAGTTCTTCGTGGGATAGAAACTCAAACATCCCATCTGCCCCCAAGCGCCAGCAGGTCGATCATCCCATGCCGCGCCAATCGCTTGAGCCGCATCCTCGATAACCACCAAATCATGCTTGTTGGCAATCTCGCAAATCTTATCCATCGCCGCACATTGCCCAAACAAATGCACAGGAATGATCGCTCGCGTTCGAGACGTAATGCTCTGCTCAAGACTAACCGGATCCATGTTGTAGGTCAGTGGGTCAATGTCCACAAACACCGGCTCGGCACCCAATCGTGACACCGCACTGGCCGTCGCGAAAAATGTGAAACTCGGAACGATCACTTCATCCCCAGGCTCGATGTCAATCGCCATCAACGCCAGCAACAAAGCATCGCTGCCAGAAGCACAACCGATCGCATGCGCCGTCCCACACACTTCGTTGACGGTTCGCTCTAATTCACCCACCTCGGGCCCATGCAAAAACCGACCGCTATCAATCACTCGCTCAATGGCTGCCATGAACTCTTGCTTCAACGGCCCATTGCCACGCCCGACATCCAGCATCGGTACGGAACTCACAGGCCCACTTACCGGCCCACCGAGACTCACGCCCTTTAGTTCTTTGCCACTTGCAACGTTGCGATCTATGCGATCAGTCATTCCAACCCCCCATCCTTGGTGTGTTAAGACTACAGACCCGACGCGTAAGCTACCCCAACCGCACTCCAAACGTCAAGTTCACTCAGCGGGCCAAAAGTTCTTTCAACGGGCCAAATGGCAATCACTGAATTTCGCGCAAATCCCGAGATCCCGGGATATCCTCTGGCCAGCGTGACCAAATCGGCGTCAACTCGCGAATCTTTTTCTTGTACTCGTTCTCTTGCTCCGACCGCTTCCGCTTCAAAATCGCTTCGCGAATCTCACCCTGAGCCTGCGCAAAACTCATCCGATACTCGCTCTCCCGCTCCAATACCTCAATCACATGAAACCCATCCGAATCCTCGATGACCTGACTCAACGCGCGAGGCTCTATCGCAAAAACTACTTCCTCGATCACCTTACTCTTCAATGCACCTCGCCGCGTCCAGTCAAATACACCACCCTCACTTGCGAAATACCCAGTCGATTGCTTCCTCGCAACAGACTCAAATGGAGCTCCTCCAAAATACACCTGGTTCCACATTTCGACAATCGAGCGATAAGCCTCCTCGCGATTCGGCTGCTCCTTGAACATCGCTGATAAAATCCTAAACCGAACCCGCGCAGGACGATTCCACTCGTCTCCATGCGCATCGTAATACTCTTGCATCTCCTCAAGATACACGTTGGGCTTCTCTTGAACCCCCTCACGTAACGCTTGATCGGCCCACACCTGCTCCGCAAAAGTATGCATCAACGCCGTAAGCGACGTCCCCTGCCCCTCCAATAACGCAATAAAGTCTGCCTCTGTCTCACACTTCGCTTTCTTAATCTGATCGGGCAAGACCTTCGTGCGGAAAATCTCCGCCGTCTTCGACATCATCTTGCTACGCATATCCTCCCGCTCCTTCTTGGGCTTTCCCCCAGCTTGAGCATTGAGGAAATGCTGCGCTAAACACTTCTGCTCAATCGACATCCGCAACGCTTTGCGCAATTGAGACTGAAATTCCCGACTTTGTACCACCTCCGCCGTTATCTTTGCCGGTGGAAACAAATCTCCAATCAATATCCGCTCTTCACCAACAACCGCTATGACGCCACTGGCCTCAAACAACTCACCACCCCGTACCACCGGCGCGGAATCTGATAAATCCCCACTACCCACATCGGCAGGCATCCCAACGGCCGACGCCTGCTGAACCTCACCTCCCACCACCGGATCCGCAATATATACCGGTTGCTGCAATCCACTCGCCTCCTGCCCATTGGATTCGCCAGGCACTAACAGCCCACCCATACCCAAGACTCCAGGCACCATCCATACGACGAGCTTCTTCCATGTTCGTTGCGTCTGCACTGCTATGCCTTGATTCTCTTATGCCTTAATTCTCTTACGCCCAAATCCCCATAAGCCTTGAGCCCAATACACGCAGATTCCCGTAAGCCAAGAAATCTTCAACCCTGCAACAAGCCCACAGCACTCGACTCTAGTACCAAAAAAGACTCTACGAAATCCCCACTCAGTAACGCAAGACTTCTTTGAGGACTGCTAGCAAATCAATCCTCGCCAACCGCTCCTTGTCACTCAACTCCTCCTTCGCACGCCCCCCACCGTCTCGATCACCTCGAAAATCCATGCGTGATCCCATGCGCAAGCCCCCTCTTGAATCCATTCGAGAATTCACTCGATAATCCATCCGCGAATCCATACGGGCGGTAACCACCTCCCACAAAGGCCAATAAGCGCTCTGCTCTCGCTCGACAATCCTCAACTTGCCCCCATGAAGCTTCGATAACTGCGCTATCCGCTTCCCATCACTGAACTGCAACCGCAAAAATCGATCTTGAATGTCCACCGATCGAACCGTCCAAAGTGTCGCATCCATCCTCAACTCCGCTAATCGCAAAAGCCGCTCGACGGACGCGGGTACCTCTCCAAATCGATCGCGCAACTCTTGACGAATCGTCTCTATCGCCTGAATGTCCTGCAATCTTGAAATCCGACGATATACGTCGATCTTCTGCCTCATGTCTGGTATGTACTCGCTAGGCAAATAAGCCTCGATCGGTAACTGTATGTCGACATCCAAACTGAACTTCGGAGGTTGCTTGGTTAACTGCCTAACCGCATTGTCCAACATCTGGCAATAAAGCTCATACCCAACCGCTGCGATATGCCCACTCTGCTGCGTCCCGAGCAGATTACCTGCCCCACGAATCTCCAAATCCCGCATCGCAATACCAAAACCCGCTCCCAACTGCGAAAACTCTTCGATCGCATGCAACCTCCTCGCCGCATCCGGATTGAGATGCTTATTGCTGTCGACCAACAAATAACAATGCGCTTGATGGATGTATCTACCGACTCTCCCTCGCAATTGATGCAACTCGGACAGACCATAACGATCCGCCTCATCGATGAAGATCGTATTCGCATTCGAGATATCTAAGCCACTCTCGATAATTGTTGTTGCCAACAAAATGTCGACTCGATGCTCAATGAAATCCATCATCACCCGCTCGAGCTCATGCTCTGCCATCTGCCCATGCCCGATCGCCACCCTCGCCTCCGGCACAATCCGCTGCAACTTCGCTGCCACCGCATGCATGTCGCTGATCCGATTGTGGACAAAGTACACCTGACCATCGCGATTGAGCTCTCGCAAGACGGCGTTGCGAATAAGCTTGTCGTTCCACCGCACCACCCTGGTCTCAACCGCCATCCGCTCCTCAGGCGCCGTCACCAAGTTCGAGATATCGCGAATCCCCACTAAGGACATATGCAACGTTCTCGGAATCGGTGTGGCCGACAATGTCAACACATCGACCTGAGTTGCTGTCTTCTTGATTCGCTCTTTAAGCTCCACCCCAAACTTCTGCTCCTCATCAATAATCAACAAACCAAGATTGAAAAACTTCACATCGCTCGATGCCAGTCGATGCGTTCCGACAATGATGTCAACCTGCCCCTTCGCAAGCTTCGCTAAAATCTTCGATTGCTTGGCTGCCGTATCAAATCGACTCAACTTCGCAATCTCAAAGGGAAACTCCGCCATCCTATCCTTAAACGTCTTGCAATGCTGCTCCGCAAGCACCGTTGTGGGAACCAAAACCGCCACCTGATACCCACTTTCGACCGCCTTAAAAGCCGCCCGCATCGCTACTTCGGTCTTCCCAAAACCAACATCTCCACAAATCAACCGCTCCATCGGTCGACTCGACTCCATGTCCTTCTTCAACGCCTCGATCGCTGTCAACTGATCGACGGTCTCCTCATAAGGAAACGAACCTTCGAATTGATGCTGCCATACGGAATCTGCATGAAACGTGATCCCCTTGAGACTACGCCGCTGCGCTTGCAAATCGAGCAAGTCCGCGGCCATATCCTCTACCGCACTCTCCGCCGCTTTCTTCTGCTTTGCCCAAGCTTGGCCGCCAATCTTCGCTAACCTCGGCCTTGTCTTCGTTCCACCTACATAACGCTGCACAAAGTCGATCTTCGAAGCCGGCACATATAACTTCGCCCCCTCGTCGAACTCAATGACCAAGTGCTCGTACTTCTGCCCCTCCTTGGCAATCATCTCCATCCCAAGATAAATCCCAATCCCATGCGAAAGATGGACGACTAAATCTCCCTCCTTCAAATCCAAAAAACTATCGATCGCCTTCGATGCATGCTTGCGACCAGATCGCTTTAACATCGTTCGACGCAATATCTGATTGACGGTCAATATGAATGCACCCGCGGGAATCTCAAATCCCGCCGATAACAACCCCTCGACCAATCGGATACGACCGGATGTATAAGCCGCACTGCCGACTAAAATCTCCTTCATCCGAGACAATTCCCCAGCATTGATGCAAACCACCACCGCTCGGCGATCCCCCCCAAGCGTCTGATCGATCTCGGCCGATATCCGCTCTAACTCCCCTCCAATCCGCTGCACATCGCCTATCGGGATTCGCACCGAATCCCAAGGGTAACCTTCGATGGCTAACTGCCCAATGTCGGCATAAGCAAACTGCTGCAACCTTTCTAACAACTCTTTCGGATCCTTGAATCGCTCAGGAAACGGCACTCTCGCCTGAAACAACATCGCTTGATGCATCCCCGCCGTCGGTTCGCTAAACAAGACCATGGTGTCCGAAGGTAAATAATCAAGCAACGTTCCCTCTTCCTTAGCGACATCCTTGGCTGAAATCAAATCAACCCTTTCCGCCCGCTGAATCGATCGCTGAGTGACGGTATCAAAGGTCCGTATCGACTCGATCTCATTGTCGAATAACTCAATGCGAAACGGCTCGGCTACGTCCGGCGGATACACGTCAAGTATCCCCCCCCTAGCCGTATACTCACCAACCATCTTCACCGATGTGGTCGATCGATACCCTACCGACTCAAGCCACTCTTTGAACTCGCGCAGATCTAATGTCCCACCTACCGTGATCGTTTTGCGGTCACTGCGCAATTGCTCCGGACTCGGAACACACTGCATGATCGCTTGCATCGTCGCCACCACCACCGGCACCCCACTCCCCTGCCCCACCCTGTCGTCCCCCGACTTGGAATGAGCACCTTTCGATGCAGACTTCTTGCCTGACGGCTTCCTAACAGCCGAATCCGCATTGTACCTATCCAACCTAGCTAACACCTGCAATCGATCAATCATCTCCTGCTGCTCAAATGCATCATCAAGCACATCTTCCGAGCCCGGAGGAAACACCAATGACTCCTCTTGGGAGAAAAACTCAATGTCCCTCGCAATGCTCTCCCCCTCCTGATGGTGCGCGACGAGCACCAACAACGGACGACCTAACTTCCGACGCACTGCACATACCAACGGCGCTACCGCTCCCCCCCAAGCCCCCTCCCAATAAAATGGCTTCCCAGCTACCCACCGACTCACCACACTCTGAAAATCCTCCAACCCGGCAATCGCTTCGAGAAACGCTTCAGCCGGATTCTCTCTCACCTCCCCTGCACCTCTCCCACCACCCTTCTCACCTTCCTGCCCCCTACTCCTCCGCTCTCCACTGGCTTGCTCGCGACGAGCCTTCTTTGATATGCCCGACTCGACACCGGCTTGATGCCCCTCAGCAAGCTCTTCCGCCCCCAACCCCAGAGAGTCACCGTTTTCTTGAACACCGTTGTCCTCGGTGCCGTTGTCCTCAGTGCCGTTGTCCTGGGTGCCGCTTTGATCGGGCGAAGCCGCATCACCTCGAATAAAATCTGCAAGCGTTCGTTTGGCTTTTGGGGGTTTGGGTTTCATCGTTTCGATTAAAATCTACTTCCTGCCCGGGTCTGATTTCATCCAGGGTCTGATTGCATCCCGGGTCGTTCCGACTACACCACCGATGCATTAATTTCCTACTAGCGAACCGATGGACGCCATGCAGTTTAACCTTCTATCCCAAACTTTACACACCACTCCTCTCACTACCCACTCGACATCGATGCCAAAGTCCCTTTTTTTCCTTGCGGTCGCCCTTCTAGCCTTCGGAGCCCCCAGCGTTCACGCCCAAGCCCCGAACCCTGCATCTGACCCCCGAGCCGACTTTATCCGAGCTAACTACAGCAAGTCCGAGATACGCATCCCGATGCGCGATGGTGTCGAACTCTTCACTTCTATCTACATCCCCAACGATCCAAACCCCGCTACTTCCTACCCCGTCCTCATTAGCCGTACCCCCTACAGTGTCGCCCCCTACGGACTCAATACATACAAAACCCGACTCGGTCCCTCGGCCGCATTCGAGCAAAAGAAATATATCTTCGTCTTCCAAGACGTTCGAGGACGCTACATGAGCGGCGGTGAATTCGTCAACATGCGTCCACAACTCTCTTCGCCTAATAACCCTGACACTACCAACAGTGTATCCGCCGATAAAACCGCAATCGACGAAAGCACAGATACCTTCGACACCATCGACTACCTGGTGAAAAATCTCCCTAAAAACAATGGTCGAGTCGGCCAATGGGGGATCTCCTATCCAGGCTTCTACACCTCCGCCGGGGCGATCAATTCTCACCCCGCCCTCCGCGCCGTATCCCCCCAAGCACCTATCGCTGACTGGTTCTTCGATGACTTCCACCGCAACGGTGCTTTCGTCCTGCCGATGGCATTTAACTTCTTCTCCTCCTTCGGTAAACCACGCCCGGAACCAACCACCGAATCCCCCCCTGGCTTTCAACACCCAACACGCGATGGTTACCAATTCTTTCTCGATCTGGGCCCCCTATCGAACGTTGATAAACTCTACTTCAAAGACGAAATCCCTTTCTGGAACGATTTAGAGAACCACCCGAACTACGATGCGTTCTGGCAAGCTCGAAATCTACTCCCCCACCTGAAGAATATCCAAGCTGCCGTACTAACCGTCGGCGGTTGGTATGACACTGAAGATCTCTACGGCCCTCTTGCAACCTACGCCGCAATCGAAAAACAAAACCCGAACATCCAAAACAGTCTTGTGATGGGTCCGTGGTTCCACGGTCAATGGACCGGCGATGATGGCGCGAAACTTGGTCAAGCCGACTTCGGCTTTGCCACTTCTCTTTGGTTTCAAGAACATGTCTTGCTCCCATTCTTC
>CAIJIZ010000104.1 GCA_903820735.1 uncultured Pirellula sp. | reverse complement strand
CCGCTTGGTTGGCTTGAGAAGAAAGCCTTCGGAGTCGGACTCGAAATCCCGTGAGGAATTTATTCCGTTCCCCTGTTGGCTCCATGTGGAAGCACTTTCGATAGTGCGACGCGTCTGGGACGAAGGTCAACGATCGATGCGAGCTGTGTTTCGGGCACTGGAGTCTCGAACCGACTGGATTGATGTAACCGCACCTGAAGATGATGCGATCCTACCACGATCTTTTAATACGCGAGAAGAACTGGGTCGACTAGGAACTGGAGAGAGACCGAGCTAGGCTTACTTTCGTCCTGCTTCACAAGTTCCGCAGTGACCTTTGACGAGCACTTCGCTGATCCTTGCAATATTGAGGCTTCGGCGAACGGTGGGGCTTGGGAGCGCCATTTCTTCGATGCACGAAACGGTACCGCAATCGACGCAGACAAAGTGCGGGTGGCTACTTCGATCGTGAGAAGGATCCCTTAGTTCGAAACGCCAAACGTGGTCTCCTAACTCGGTTCGCAAAACCAATTCGGCTTCTGCGAGATCGGTTAAATTACGGAAGACCGTGGCTTTATCGAACCCGAGTGGGACCAATTGATCAGAGAGTTCGGCGTGTGTCTGAGGTTTCGCGGCTCGCTTAAGGGCATTGATCACGGAGATACGGGCCGGAGTACTACGAAGCCCTGCTTCCCGAATCAATTTGCGGGCTTCGTTCACATCATCGACACCAGTGGTTTTCTTCTTTGCGTTCATCACGCACCTGCGTTCGCTTCGTTGGGTTGTAAGACGGACTTCAATCGCGCGAGGGTCTCGGGGGTTCCCAATTCAAGTTTTCCAAAACCGTACAGAGCACCCAAGGAGACCGCTTGCTGTTGATGCTCAGGATAGTTGGTGATGAGCATTGCGGGAATATGTTGCGTAGTGCTGGTCGCTTTGAGTGCTCGAAGGATATCGATCCCGTCGCTGTAATCGATATCGAGTTTTCGGTTGATCAAGATCAAGTCAACCGATTGTTTTTCGAGGATATCAAAGGTATCGGTGGCTTGGTCTGCACGGAGGATTTCGACGTTGAAATGTTTTCTCAGGAGCGACGAGATCGAAGAATGATCCGGTCCGCAGTTGCCGACATCGAGTACTTTTTTAAGTGTCATAACGAGCTAACGATTCACTGGATGTTTATAGCGAGTTCACGGGGTGTGGGATTAAGTGCCACTGGTAACTTGGCGGGGAGGTCCGGAGCCGGATGGTGGCTGGGAGGTTGAAGGTGGAGTGGCAGCGGGGGTTGGGCCGGCCCCGGCACCGGAGGGTGGGGGTGGAGTCGGAGTTGCGGCTGGGGCAGGTGGAGTTGCTACCGGTGTCGAGTTTGCAGAGTTTGCAGCTGGATCTGGAGTTGTGGCTGGGGGAGCCGCAGGCTGGCTCGCGGCTCGGTTCCCGTCGAGCAGTTTCACTTCAAGCTCGCGGACGATGTCGTCTTGGAGATACTTTTGCATCAACACGCGGGTCATGTCGATCATTTTATCGATCCGTTCAGCAACTGGGGCTGGAACAGGACCTGAATCGGTCGCCGTAGCGCGTCGTTGAATGCCTTGGATTTGCGAAGAGAGTCCATCGTAGGTTTTGACTTTTTTGAGTTCATCAAGCAGTGTGAAGGCTTCGTCGCGTTTCCCTTCATCAATTTTCTTCTTAATACGTGCATCGAGGATTTTGCGGCGCACGACAAGGTCGAGGACTTCACCTTGCAGCCCCTTGAGGAAAGCTTCCGCTTGGAGTCTGCGTCGGTCGTCTGGCAGGTCTGCTTTTTCTAGTTCTCGATAGCCGGTGATTACAGGGAGACGGGCGAGGAGTGTTTCGCCATTTTTGATGTAATACAGATACAGAGGAAGTTTGATTTGGAGGGTGCGTGTTGGGGCCTTCTCCTGTTTCTTGCGGGCTTCTTCTGCCGCTGCGATCGCTTTTTCGTCCGCTTGATACGCGGCTAGAAAAGGATCAGGTGTAGCGTTGGCAGCAGGAGCATCTGGGCTGCCGTCAGGAGCAGCAAGACTCTTGATACGGACGGCGGTAGCGCGTGCTCGCGATATCAATTCGACGGAACTAGAAGTAGGTTCGTCGTAGGTGATAACGGGTGGGTTTACGTTACTGATAGGAATTACGCCTCGCCAGTCAGTGCGACCAACCATTTGTAAATCTTCGTCCCCCGGAGTGCGTAGGTAGACTTCTGCGCCAGGGACGCCGCTATTGGGTTGCGCTCGGATACCGAGTTTGAGTTCGGTTGTAGGGTAGTGGGGTTGCAGTTTCAAAGCGACCCGCTTGGTACGGCGGTTCTTAGCTGCGACAAGTGAACCTCGGCTTGCGGCGAAGATTGCTCCGTAGAACCGTGCTGCATCGATCGGTTCGGTGACAGCGATATAGGTAAAGGCGATGTTTTGAAGTACGGTTGGGTTTCCGTTCATATCATCGCGGCGGATGAATGGAGCCAATACATCTCCTGTGCCGATATGCACGGGAGATTCCGGAGTAGTCGCAAGCCCGTTTGCTCGCACGCGTAGCACAGCTGTTTTGTTATCGTTTTCTTCGATGCGTGCCATCGGGGTAAAGCAACGACGTTGCAGATACGCTATCGCGTTTGCGACATCTGCTACGTTGGCGACTTTGGTCGATTCCATAAGTCCGATTCTGCGAACGAAAGCATCTAGTTCTTTGACCGCAATACGGATCATTTCGCCTTCGGCATCCACGGAGACCATGAAGATTTTGTCTTTGTCCCGCAGCATCGCTTCGGGTTGCCATGGGAACCTTGTTGGCAAAGGACGGGCGATTTCCTTGAACCGCTGCGCTTCGGCTTTTGGAACCAGTGCCGAAAACGACTTACCGGCTTTCAAGTTTTCAAAAACCACGTCGAGTGACTTCTCGCTAGGATCCAACTTCGAGTTCATCTTGCTCCATTTCTCGTCCCCAAGATACGGGACGATATCCCGCTTCATGGCGGCGAATTGGAGGGGAGGAATCGCGATGCTGGGGACTCTCTCGATGACAGATTCAAGGGTCCGGACGCTGTTGAGGCTTGCAGCACGCGCTTCAGCATCGGCTTTGGCTTTTAAGTCATCTTCTTCTTGTTTGGTGAGTTTCTTAAGACCCGCCCCCATTTTGTTGAGAAGTTCAGCCGACGCATCTTCATTTTTCTTGGGTTGCTGAGCTAAGAACGCTTCTTTTGCTTGGTCGCTTTTCGCAAGCAT
The DNA here is from genome assembly GCA_903820735.1 of uncultured Pirellula sp. GTDB lineage: Bacteria > Planctomycetota > Planctomycetia > Pirellulales > Pirellulaceae > JBKCUI01. The sequence goes on along the minus strand of CAIJIZ010000104.1, from coordinate 2,540 downwards.
CAGAACTAGTTCACGGGACAGGAGTTGATCGATAGTCAGATCATCGAGGTGATAGAGGACGGAGCCGAAGAGGGCATCGGGGGTTTCCACGACGTCGCATTGCAAGGTTGCGCCGAATTCGATTTCGACCAACTGTGCAACTTTCTCTCGAATCTGTTGCTGGGTAATCTCACTAAGTCCTAGGGTCGGCGAGATACTTAGCCATACGCGTGCACGGTAGGGTGAGTATTCCCAGACTTCAACATCGGATGGATTGCTAATAACAGGCGTTCGTTTTGCACTCGTTGCGGATGCACTCGTTGCGGATGCATTGGTCGCGGATGCATTTGAAGCACTTGCATCGGATGGTGCTTGAGTGGCCTCCTGCGCCAATCCTAGCGGGAGTGTGGCATAGAACGAAACAGCAGCGCAGAGCAGATATGCCAAGCGGCGGGCGGCTTTGAGACTTCGCTGGATTATGTTGACGATGGAATATCTTTGGTTCATGGTGCGCGGTATCTCCACTTTTGAAGGTCTTGGTAGAGACCGAGTGGCTTCTTAGCGATGCCTCCGATTTCGTTGCGGTAAGCGAACGATTCTCCTACTTGCCACAATGGCAACACAGGTAAGTGGGAAGACACAAGCGAGTGGAGGTCTTGGCAACTTTGACGAACTTCTCGCCAGTTTCGCGAAGCACTGAGTTGGCTGAGGACTTGGACGATGAATTGGTTATTCGATTCAGCGGGAGCACCGATTCCGAACATACGTTCTGCATCGGTAGCAGGTTCCCAGACCGAAGCGGTCAAATATAGAATGTCAACATTGGGAGCTTCACCAGGTCCAGGGACACGATCGAGAACGACGAGGTCCGATTCGATCCCGATTAGTTTCCATTGTTCTACGATGGCTTGACCCGCCACGCGTGCAGCTTCGTAGTTCGGCACTCCGAGGGTCATTTTGGGGATTGGAGGCACGGGCTCTTTGCGTTTCTCATACTGCATCTTGAGCTTACTGTTGGTGATGAGCATCAAGACTTTCGCAAGCCTTGGATCGTAGGCGAGGGGCTCGATGCTTGTATTGTAAGCGTAAGCGATCGGATCGTTTTCGGTGGCACCTTTTGGGAACGGACCGCTGATGACTTGCGATTGCTCGGCATCTGCGCCACCGAGAATTTCTCCCTTGAGGATTCCTTCGCGATTGATGGCGTAAAGCAGTGCTCGTCGAAATTCGCGGTCATCGAGATAAGGATTCGACTTGCGAGGTACAAGCATATGCACGGTGGGTAGTGCATAGGATTCGACATTGATCGTTTTCGATACTATGGAAGCTTGGAGTTTTCTCGCATCGGCTGGGAAGAGTCGGTCGATGACATCGATTTCTCCACGCAGTAGATCGTTGATGGCTTGCCCGGGATCTTGGTAGAGGGTCTCGTGGATTTCCATAGGTTGGAAATCAGCGGCTTTGGTTGCTGGTGCCCATTCAAATCGTCGAATATTCTCTTCAGCGGATTTGTATTTATAGAGAACACCATTGGGGATATTCCCTTCGCCGATAGCTTCGATTGGCCATTGCAAGAAAGCTTGTGGCAGGACGTGTGGCCGTCGGAATCGAAGTTTTAAGCGTTCGGGACCGGATACGGATACGGAGTCGAAGATCGCGGCCCAACCTGGAACATAATCGGGTTTACCGATAGCAGCGCGTCGCAAGAAGGACTGAGACAAGTCGAGGCTGTTGGGTATACCGGTTTGACCTGGGTTTTGGATCGACATTTCGAGTTCCAGTCGATCGTCGCTTTGTTGAAATGAACCGAGGGAGAATTTGTATTGTCCACCTTCAGGCCCGGTGCTTCGGAATTCGAACAGAGGTCGTGAGATAAGTTGGCCTGAGCGGAACGCGGGCCAGTTTGCGAGAGCAGCCGTATCGGGTTTATCTGCGACTTGGAAAACCCCTACCCGAGCGATTGGGTATTCTTTGAGCAAATCGGTCAGCAGTTGTTTCCCACCTTCGATATCTGGATCGATGTCGAGCATCTTGGTCGCTTCGCGACGCGCGTTGAGAAAATCTTTTTGGTCGCGCAAGGCCAAGGCTTTGTTTTTGTATTCGGTAGCGAGTTCGAGGAACTTGCCTTTCCATTCAGCGACGACCGGGAGCGGATCATCTTTGTAGTCCTTAGCCAATCGATTGATCATGATCCGGGCAGTCGATAGATCGTTCTTTTCGAAGTAAGACTGCATCAGTTGGCTTGAGATGCTTGTAATGTAATTGCGAACGTTTTCTCTTTGATAGTTGGGAAACGTTTTCTGCAATTCCTCGAGAACGGCTAAGGTATGAGCCAACTTCTTCTGTCGAGCCATCTCTTCGGCGCTTCGGAACAAGAAGTCTTGACGCATGACTTGAAGGCCAGGCGTTTTGGGATAGTTGACGAAGAGGAAGTTCAGGTGCTCGAAGGCTTCGCCAAAGTTCTTTTCCTCGACGAGTTTTTTGGCTCGAGCGAGGATCATTTGTTCGTAAAGCCAAATCTTGCCGATGTCTTTCCAAGCCACTTCGTAGCGTCGATCGGG
>CAIJIZ010000103.1 GCA_903820735.1 uncultured Pirellula sp. | reverse complement strand
TTGTTAGCTCCGAAGGCTGGTGATCCGTTTTTGGATGTTTGTACCGGGACGGGTGATTTGGCTCTTTCGGCCGCGATGCGATTGCGACCGAAGCGAGAAGATCAAGCGAAGACAGAAGTTGTCGCGAGCGATTTTTGCGGCGAGATGCTTCGTTTCGCCAGAACTAAGCAGACCAAGATGGGGATCGATTCCGATTCGTTGGTCTTTTTAGAAGCCGATACAACCCAGCTCCCTTTCATCGACAACCGGTTCCAGACCGTCTCGGTGGCTTTTGGGTTGAGAAATGTCGTCGACACGATGAAGGGACTGCGAGAGATGGCGAGGGTTTGTCGCCCTGGAGGTCAAGTCGCGGTATTGGAATTTTCCCAGCCGACGTTTCCGGGTTTAAAGCAACTGTATCAATTCTACTTCCGGCACGTCTTGCCCCGAATCGGAAATCAGGTCGCGAAAAACTCCAGCGAAGCTTATGCGTATCTTCCTCAAAGTGTTTCGCAGTTCCCAAGTGGCGAAGCGATGGCGAAAATGATGCGCGAAGTTCCGCTAGTTTCGGTTCGCTATTATCCCATGACTTTCGGAGTGGCGACACTTTATGTAGGGACCAAGCCAGATGTAGGGACCAAGCCAGCATCATGACAGCAAGCTCTATGCGGCCGATAGTGTTGGCGATTACAGGCGCAAGCGGCGCAGCGTACGGAGTGCGATTGCTTCAGCAGTTGCTCATTGCGAATCAGTCTGTTCATGTGATCATCAGTCCGTCGGGTGCGGCGGTGATCGCCCAAGAGCTCGGTCTACAAGTAGGTCAAAGTCCTGAACGCATTCGAGGGATGTTACAGTACGCTTGGCCAAATCCAACTGATGGAGTTCCAAGGGGAAATACTTTGTCTGACGAGCGGTCGGGTGGTCGGGTGTGGGTACCCCTTACTGCCGAGCAGATCGACGCATCGCTCAAGAACTTGCATGTTTACGATTACCGGAATTTTTTTACGCCGGTGGCCAGTGGTAGTTTTCGGACTGCGGCGATGATCATTTGTCCTTGCTCTGGAGCGACCCTTTCTGGGGTAGTGCATGCGGCAGGGAACAATCTTATCCAGCGTGCGGCCGACGTACATTTGAAAGAGCACCGCAAATTGATTTTGGTTCCGAGGGAAACTCCGTTGTCGGTGTTTCAGCTCGAGAACATGACCAGAGCGGCGCAAGCTGGCGCGATTCTGATGCCGGCCATGCCGGGTTGGTACCATGGTGTGCAAGGTCCGGTGGATCTGATCGATTTCGTCGTCAGCCGAATATTGGACCACCTCGACATCGAGCATACACTGATGAAGCGGTGGGGTGCGGATCACCCAGGGCTTGACCCCGAGCATCTGCAATCAGGGGATGCTTAGGGTCGATATTCGACAAGCCATGCATCGCCAGCAATTCCAAGAAACGCAGCAATCCATGCATCCCCATCAAGTTCCTTCCGTGCGCACAGGGTCATCGCTACCCCAAGCTTTTGCAATGCAGCAAGCTGTCAGTAGTGAGTTGCCCACTGCGAACCGTTACGTCGATAAGTTCAAGAAGTTTCTTGAGTTAATACGGTTCAGTCATACGATTTTTGCTTTGCCCTTTGCGTTGCTCGCTACTTGGTGGGCGTGCGTCGTACCCGTTCCTCAGAGTCGATCAGGCGAGGGTTTAGGTGCCGGCGAAGTGTTAGGAGCCGGCGGAGGGTTGGGGGCGGGCGTGCAGCTTCGTTGGCTTGATTTTCTCGGCATTGTCGCTTGCATGGTGTTTGCAAGAAGTTTCGCGATGGCGTTCAATCGGTTGGTGGATGCGAAATGGGATGGCGAGAATCCGAGGACGGCCAGCAGGCATTTGCCTGCGAAGCTTCTTGGGGTTGGCGAAGTGGTTTGGTTTACGGTTGGTTGTGCGTTGTTTTTTGTCTTAGCGACTCTTATTTTTTTGCCGAATGTATTGCCGGTCGTATTGAGTATTCCGGTGTTGATGTTTTTGGCCGGTTACAGTTTGGGGAAACGATTTACCTGGCTGGTTCATCTTTGGCTCGGAGTGGCGTTGTCGTTGGCTCCGATTTGCGCTTGGATCGCCTTGCGAGGAGAGATTGTCCAAGCCGATCCGTCGGATATTCTTCCGGCTGTGATGCTTGGGGTAGTTGTATTTTTATGGGTCAGTGGCTTTGACATCTTGTATGCTTGCCAAGACGCACAGTTCGATCGGCAGGCGGGGCTTTCGAGTATTCCTGCACGGTTTGGGATTCGCGGGGCGTTGCGCATCAGCAGGGGGCTGCATTTTCTGATGTGGGTAGTGGCCTTTGGGATGACTTTTTGGGTTCCGCAGTTGTCGCTCGGGGCGATTTTTCGGGTAGCTTTGGTAGGGGTTGGAGGGTTGCTGGTGTATGAGCACTCGGTGGTTTCCGAGAAATCGCTCGATAGGATGCAATTGGCATTTTTCCAACTCAACTCCATAATCAGCATTGTTTTCCTGGTTGCCGGCGGACTAGACGCCACGCTACGCTAGGATGATAGGCCGCGAAACATCCGAGTGAGAGCATTCGGTGCAGCCCGATGAAAAGGCTAAGCACGTTTGATGCTCCCTTGTACAAATCCACCGACTCGAAATCGTTAGTAACTCCCATGATCAGCTTGAGTGTCCAAGACCGTTTGAAGGTGATTCGCGACAAGGTCGAGCAGGGTGGTCGACTGTCGCTTGACGAGGGGATTTTTCTTTACAGTCCCGAAGTCCCATTGCATGCGGTCGGGGAGTTAGCCAATTGGAAGCGTGAGCAGATCAATGGCAACGTTGGGTATTACAACATCAATACCCATTTGAACCCAACGAATGTTTGCGTGTATCGTTGTCGGTTTTGTGCCTTTCGATCCGACTTGCGAGATCCGAAGGGATACGTGATGAGCGACGAGCAGATTCTCGCTCGCGGACAGGAAGCGGTCGACAATGGGTGTACGGAGATGCACATTGTAGGCGGTTTGCATCACAAGTTAGGGTACGACTGGTACCGTGGAATTCTCGAAACCCTGCATGGGGCTTATCCGCAGATTCACCTCAAAGGTTGGACGGCCGTTGAGATCGATTGGTTTGAGTTTTTGACCAAGAAGAGTCTCAAGGACGTGTTAAGCGATTTGCGTGATGCGGGGCTCGGGAGCATGCCTGGCGGTGGAGCGGAGATATTCCATCCCGAGGTTCGTGATCAAATCTGCGAGCACAAAGCCAATTCGACCAAGTGGATTGAGATTCACCAAACGGCTCATGAGATAGGGTTGAAGACCAACTGCACCATGCTCTATGGGCATGTCGAGCAAGCTTATCACAGGATCGATCACTTGATTCGTTTGAGAGATTTGCAAGACAAGACAGGTGGCTTTCAAACTTTCATCCCGTTAGCGTTTCATCCGGAGAACACCAAGCTGTCGCATTTAAAGAAGCCGTCAGCTTTGATGGATTTGCGAACGATGGCGATCAGTCGGTTGGTGTTAGATAACGTACCGCACATTAAAGCGTACTGGATCATGTTAGGGATTGGCACGGCGCAGACTGCGTTGGCTTATGGCGCAGATGACATCGACGGAACGGTTCGCCACGAGTTGATTTATCACGATGCGGGGGCGACCACACCCGAGATGTTGACCGTCGATCAGATCAAGCAGTTGATCGTGGAGGCAGGTCGCGATCCGGTAGAGCGCGACACAGTGTACCGACAAGTTCACCGCGATCCCGACCAGTACACCCGCTGGTGGGTCGGTGATGACGTTCTGGTAAACATCTAGTGCTTGCGTTTAAGGGCTAGTGACGAAGCCCTCGAAACTAAGCCCTGCATCACTAAGCCCGGCATCATGGCCGAGAAGTAGAGCAAGTAGGCAGTAGAGCAAGTAGGCAGGGTGGCGGACGGGCAAGTGGTTCGCGCGTTCAAGCACTTCGCGTTCTTTTCCGTGTTCGTGTCCGCGTAGCGTGGCCGCGCAAGGCTGTGCGTTTAGAACTGTGCAGTTAGACCTGTGCGCCACCGCAAAGAGGCTTGACGCCCCATTTTTCTGAAGCGTATCCCAATGTTTTTCGGTTGGATCCTGGAAATCGCTAGTTGGTTTGGTAGAACATGAGCTTTCCGCTCGCCGGTTTTCAACCGTTTTCTCTCAAACCCTCATATCCACGGAGCACAGACCCATGACTAACGGACCTTTGAATCGCAAGCTTAACATGGGACTCGTCGGGGGTGGGCCAGGTTCATTTATTGGGAAAGTGCACTCGATCGCCGCTTGTTTGGATAATCGAGCATCGGTGGTTGCTGGAGCTTTTTCGAGCAACCCGGAGCGGTCGCAGCAGGCGGCTCCTGACTACGACGTCTGCTCGAAGCGAGCGTATCCATCGTATGCCGCGATGTTTGCTGAAGAGGCTAAGAAGCCGGTTGGGGAGCGGATCGATTTCGTGTCGGTGACCACTCCGAATTCGACTCACTTCGAAGTTGCCAAGGCGGCGCTTGAAGCCGGATTTCACGTGATGTGCGACAAGCCGATGACGTTCGACTTGGCTCAAGCCGAAGAGCTCGCAGCGATTGTCGACAAGTCCAAGTCGGTCTTCGCGTTGACGCACAACTACACCGGTTATCCGCTCGTTCGCCAAGCTCGCGAGATGGTTCTCAGCGGTGAGCTCGGAGAAATCCAAGCCATCCGTTCAAACTATATCCAAGGTTGGTTGCGAACCAAGTTAGAAGACTCCGATCAAAAGCAAGCCGCTTGGCGAACCGATCCGACCAAGAGTGGGGCAGCCGGTTGCTTCGGCGATATCGCTACCCACGCTTATAACCTTGGTCGCTACATGACCGGTTTGTTGCCCGCCGAGATCAGCTGTCATTTAAAAGCCTTCGAGCCTGGTCGCAAGCTCGATGATTACGGCACAGCGATCATCCGATTCCAAAACGGTGGGCTTGGGACAGTCACAGCCAGCCAGATCAGTCACGGTCGCGAGAACGATTTGTTCATCGAGATCGACGGAACGAAGGGAGCTTTGTCGTGGCGACAAGAAGAGCCCAACGTGATGGTTGTTCGGCAGAATGGTCAGCCTCATCGTTTGTATACTCGCGATCCAAACGCCCCGTTTATGAACGCCAGTGGCAGAGGTGCTTGCCGTTTGCCCAGTGGGCACCCTGAAGCGTTCTTCGAAGCGTTTGCAAACATTTACTGCTCCGCGTTCGATGCTATGGTTGCGGTAGCTCAAGGGGAATCGATCGAGCGGCTTAATACCGTTTATCCGAACGTGCATGACGGCGTTGAAGGGATGTATTTCATCCAGCAATGCGTTGCGAGTTCGGCACAAAATGGTGCTTGGTTGCCGATGAATCACCCTCGCGCTCGCAAATAAATGGTTTGCGACATTCGCAAACGAAGGCTTTGTTTAGACCCAGAATCAAAGCGGCTACGATGGCTGTGGCCGCACTTTCTTCTGGAGTCATCTGTCTGTTTGGGCCACCTTGATTTGAGGTGTGCCACTGTGTTTCGTGGGTGCCATCGTGTTCTGGGTGTGACCGTGTTTCGTGGGTGTGACCGTGTTTTGGGTGGTGCCACCTGTGTGTTTGAGCCTACTTTTCGTGATCGCTTTTATTTGACTATCAAAGGTTACTAGCTATGCCACTTGCAAGGATATTGACTGCAAAAGGGGTACAAGTTGCGAGAGTGTTGAACGCGCACAGTGCATCTGGAGCAGCGCAGCCGTTGGATCTCTCGAATGCACCCGTAAAGAGTCTTTCGGAGTTGCTATCGCACCCGGATTTGGTTGCGTTGGCCGAGAGTCTGCCGGCAGATGGTGCACCGATACCGATGGATCAGGTCAACTGGTTGCCACCGATTGACGACCAGGAAGTATGGGCTGCGGGTGTGACGTATAAGCGATCGCAGGCGGCTCGGATGGAGGAGAGTGAGGCAGCGGCGAGTTGTTACGATCGCGTTTACACCGCTGCGCGACCCGAGATTTTCTTCAAAGCTACACCGGGTCGATGCAGTGGCCATTTGGGGATGCTTCGAATTCGCGAAGACGCGCATTGGAACGTGCCCGAACCGGAGTTGGCATTGGTGATTTCCAAGCGAGGGGAGATCGTCGGTTTTACGGTGGGCAACGACATGAGCAGTCGCGACATCGAAGGGGATAACCCTTTGTATTTACCCCAAGCCAAGCTTTACAATCAATGTTGCGGACTGGGACCGTGGATTGCTTTACCTCACGAGATGCCAGCGCGAAAAGAGATTCAAATCAGTCTGTCGATTCAGCGGAATGAAGAAGTCGTCTTTGAAGGCAATACATCCGTAGCGCAGATGGCTCGCGACTTTGAAGATCTCGTGCAGTGGTTGTTGCGGGACAACGACATGCATCAAGGAGCGTTTTTGCTCACAGGAACCGGAGTGGTTCCTAACAGCGACTTTACCTTGCAACGGGGTGATATCGTCGACATTTCAATTTCTGGAATTGGGACCCTGACGAACACGATTGTTCAAGGTTAGTTCGTCCAAGTTTGGTTTAAGTTTGGTTCAGGGTTCATACAAGGTTACATCAACGGAAATCGCAGGGATACAACGACATGAGTGATACAGCCAAGACACAGCCGGTATACATCGATGGTGAGTGGACACACGACTACGTCGCTTCGACGTTTTGTGCACAAGACCCGAGTTGTGGAGAGGCGACTGAAGGTAGTTTCCCGGTTAGTACGTGGGACGCTATCGATCGAGCGTTGGATGCTGCTCAGCGGGCTTTTCGTATCAGCCGAAATCTTGAAGGGGATCAGATCGCTGCTTTTCTCGAAGACTATGCAAAGCGGATCGAAGCGGATCGCGAAGTGTTGGTTGAGCTGGCGCATCGAGAGACTGCGTTACCCAAGTCCCCTCGCCTTGCGGATGTCGAGTTGCCTCGTACGGTCAATCAGTTGCGGCTTGCGGCACAGTCAGCGCGCGAGGATTCTTGGCGAATGCCGATCATCGATCGCAAAGCGAACATTCGCTCTTGCTATACGTCGCTTGGTCCAGTTGCAGTCTTTGGTCCCAACAATTTTCCTTTTGCGTTCAACGGTATTTCCGGAGGGGACTTTGCCGCTGCGATTGTTGCCGGGAATCCGGTGATCGCTAAAGCCAATTCATCCCATCCTGCAACATCGCAACGCTTTGCTCGCTTGGCGGCGGAAGCTTGTGAAGCCACATCGATGCCCAAGGGTTTTGTTCAGTTGATTTATAGGACGTCTCACAGCGACGGTGAGCGGCTTGTGGCCGATCCGCGTCTAGCAGCGGTAGGGTATACCGGGGCAAGGCATGCTGGTTTGCAGCTTAAGGGAGTAGCGGACAGGGTTGGCAAGCCGTTTTACGCCGAGCTCTCGAGTGTTAATCCCGTGGTGATTCTCCCAGGTGCTCTTCAGGAGCGAGGAGACAAGCTTGTTGAAGAGTACGTCGTTAGTGGGTTGATGGGAGCTGGTCAGTTTTGCACGAATCCTGGTTTGTTGTTGTTGGTTAAAGGTGCGCAGACCGAATCGTTTATTGAAGGTGTCGTAGCGCGATATCAAGCGGCACCGGCCGGAACGCTTCTTTCTTCCGGGGTTGAGACGAGTTTGGTAAAGAGTCTTGGGATTCTTTCCAAAGCGGGAGCGGCGATGTTGACGGGTGGAACCAAGTTACCTGGGGGGCGGTGTGCGGTAGCGAACACGGTGATGCGGATCAGTGGCGAGCAGTTCCTTGCAGCACCGGAAGTTTTCCAGACCGAAGCTTTTGGCAATGCGGTTTTGATTGCGGTTTGCGATTCGGTCGAGCAGATCACTCGCGTGATCGATGCGTTGGAAGGAAACCTTACGGGAACGATTTACAGCGATACGCAAGGTGCTGATGACACTGTGTATGCATCGGTCGCGGATGCGTTGCAGCAGCGAGTAGGGCGAGTTTTGAACGACAAGATGCCCACTGGCGTTGCGGTTTCTGCGGCGATGAATCACGGTGGGCCTTATCCTGCGACGAGTCACCCAGGTTTTACGGCGGTTGGTATTCCAGCGAGTGTGTTGCGGTTTGCAAAGCTGACTTGTTATGACGCGGTGCGAGATTCGCGACTGCCGAGAGTCTTGCGCGATAAGAATCCGAATGGTTCGACGTTCCGTTGCATCGATGGGGCGTGGACTAAGGAGTAGTTTGTCGGGGTGTGTTTTTTTTGAAACACAGAGACACAGAGACACAGAGACACAGAGACACAGAGACACAGAGACACAGAGACACAGAGACACAGAGACACAGAGACACAGAGACACAGAGACA